>NZ_VOZV01000014.1:0-81121 GCF_013419565.1 Acinetobacter sp. YH12072
TCAAAGTAGCATAAATTTCGTATCTTTCATCTTGAGAAAGTTGGGTGTATTTCTTCATTGTGTGCTTTCCAATTGCGAGTTGAAAAAGTCTAATGATTCTATGAATACACCTAACTTTTTCAACTAATTACAAATGTGTTGCACTTGGGATTTGAATCTGCGTAAAAAGAAAAAGTAAATAACAGTTTTTTGGCAAATACAGATCCCCTACTTAGATAAAACTGAAAAATTCATTAGATTAATTTCAGATACAGATTAAATTTTGACTTGTGGATATTGAAGACGGCGATCATATTCAAATGCAGGATGAGACCAGATGTCATGCATCGGGATTTTTACGTCTAGTGCAAGCGGTAATTTTTTGGGATTAAATTCCATCTGGCTTAAATCATTTCCCCATGCAATCAGGTCGACATCCAGGCTGATCTGATGCGATGGTCGAACCCGCCCTGAATCCGTTTCCATTTGCTTTAATAAATCTGTCATATCTTGAACAGAAACTTCACTGTATAGGAGGCAGGCCGCATTCCAGTAATCTGCTCCGATACTATCCCGACATGGAATGAGGTAAATTGG
Source organism: Acinetobacter sp. YH12072 (assembly GCF_013419565.1). NCBI lineage: Bacteria > Pseudomonadati > Pseudomonadota > Gammaproteobacteria > Moraxellales > Moraxellaceae > Acinetobacter > Acinetobacter sp. YH12072. The sequence goes on from NZ_VOZV01000014.1 coordinate 577, forward strand.
AGAAAACCGGACTTCCCCCAACTCACTGATCCGTTGCTGGGCAGCCTGAAAATGTTGCTGTGGATGACAATTACTCGCCAGTGCTAGGGCGAATATCGTTGCGGTGGCGTTCAAGACGTATCCCTACAGAATTGGCTTGCGCGATAATGGCAGGCTTACGGATCGTAATCATAATCGATTCTACACTTTCAAAGGTAGCAAAAAGCGCGTCTAGTACCAGTTTTGCTGCATGTTCGATCAATTTTGGCTGAGCTTCCTGAATCACCCGCGCTGAAATCTCGCAGATTTCGGCATAATTCAAAGTATCTTCCAGTTCATCTGACTGTGCCGCTTGTTCTAAGTTGGTACGAATGTTTAGATCCAGCATTAAAGGCTGAATGATTTGACGCTCCCAATTAAAGCAGCCGACTACTGTATCGACCTTTAAGCCTTCAATAATAATTGCGTCCATTTTAAAACTCGGAATTTAATATTTACCAATAATCTCCCTAAATCCCTCTTTAATACAGAGGGACTTTCATCACTTCTATTTATTTTGTAATGAAAGCCTCCCTTTCTTAAAGGGAGGACGGGAGGGATTAAATTAGTGCTTTAACAGCAAATTTGGGTCCATAGTCTGAACCATCTGCAAACGCTGATCTGCATAGATATCTGTATACGGCGCCAGAATTCTCATGAAACGGTCGAAATACAGCATTTGCTTGAACAATAAAGCAAAGTCACGTGGGAAACGAATGCCATGACGTTCACCGACTGCTACCATATCCATCATGATATCGTTGAGATCTGCAGGGCTTGAAGTTAATAGATCCTGAGGATCAGCTAACATCACACCACTAAATAAACGTTCAAGATCAGCCGCAAGCACTTTGGTATCAATCTCAACTGCAGTCATACCCATTTTCAGCATATTCTCTGCCATCAGGGTATAATTGGTATGCTGCAAGGCATCCATAAAGGCCATACACGCTGTCCAGACTTCTGGTTTAAGCTGGCCGACAATACCAAAATCAATAAAGCCCACACGACCATCTTCAAGCAGCATCAGATTACCCGCGTGTAAATCAGCATGGAAACTGTTACACATCATCAGGCTGCCAAACCAGGTGTTCATTGCAGTGATGAGAACCTGTGACGGGTCTTTAGCGACCTTTTTCACCACTTCAAAATCAGTCAGTGGCACGCCATATAAACGTTGCATGGTCAGCACACGACGTGTTGAATATTGATGATAAACCTTAGGAGCAGTTGCTGCTTTATTGTTGGTGATATTCAGATAATTGACGAAATCATCCAGATTTTGTGCTTCCTCGATGAAGTCAACCTCACGCACCATTCGGGTTTTGATTTCTTCGACAATATCTGCCAATGACGCAAATTTTACTTTCGGCACTGCTTTTTCCAGCAGTTTGGTCGCCCAATGCAATACATTTAAATCGGTATATAGAATTGTTTCCACACCCGGCTTTTGTACTTTAATAACTACATCTTCACCAGAAACCAGCTTGGCCGCATGTACCTGTGCAATGGAAGCAGAAGCCAGTGGTGTTTCTTCAATTGAGGCAAAGATTTCATCCAAGTTTCGGCCAGAAAACTCTGATGCTAGCACTTCCTGGATATAGCTGAATGGCAAGGTCGGTGTTTGATCCAGACAGCCCTGAAACTCTTCCACATATTCACGCGGAAACAGCGACGGCGTACTGGCAATAAACTGACCAAGCTTGATATAGGTTGAGCCTAAAGACTCAAATGTTTCACGCATGAGTTTGGCATTACTTGGCTTTTCAGTGGCATATTTAATGCCGGCCTTCGCCGCAACTACTGCGGTTTCACCCATACGGGCAACCGAACGTATTCCATCTAACCAGATATTTTTTTTCATAATGTCTTAGGAAAAATTAATTACATGCAGTGTAGCAAAAAAATTAAATTTTGCAGGCCTATCTTGCCTGACAGACCGGGCAATCTGTATCTTTTTCGAAACTTAAAATGCGCTGTTTGAAACTCAGACCATCCCAGAGTAGAAGTTTCTGTCTAAGTGGCATTTTACCCAGGCCTAAATAAAGCAATGCATGATGAGCTTGCAAACTCGCCATCACATTTGGCGTAGTCGCCAAGACGCCTGAGTCTGCACAACGCAAACTGGTATCAGCCTGATGTTCAGGTGGAAACAGGCAGGCATAGCAAGCTGAATCCCCTTCCATCATGAACAGTTGCCCTTGCAAACCAATCGCAGAAGCACTGATTAAAGGCACATTCAGTTTTACACAGCTTTGATTGATCAGATAACGTGTCTCGAACTGATCACATCCATCCAGCACCAGATCTTGATGTTCAATGATACTTTCTGCATTTTCAGTTGTTAAAGCCTGATTAATATATTCAACCTGAACATTCGGATTAATCTGAGCCAGCCTTTTCGCGAGTATTTCTGCCTTATAAAAGCCTAAATCATTTGGCGTAAATGCCAGTTGTCGTTGTAGATTACTCATCTCGATGGTATCAGGATCAATCAGAGTAATTTTGCCTACACCCGCTCGTGCCAGAAGTTCTGCCAAGGCACAACCAATCCCGCCACACCCCACGATACAGATATTAGAAAATTTCAGCTTTTCCTGTGCTTCAATATCCCAACCATCCAGAAGAATCTGGCGACTATATAAGTGCAATTCAGCATCGGTGAGTTCAAACTCTGGGGATATGGCATCCATAGTCGATATAGACAACGTCGTTCCTTGTTTCGAAGATTTTTAAGAAGCATGTGCCACAAAAAGTGCATTTACCGAAATTTCAATATGCGGATAAATCTCGAGCAAATTAACTTCTCTGCGCATAAACAGCAAATCAATAAATGGCTTGGCAATACTAGCGCTAAATAGCATATCAGTTAAATGCTCCGTATCAAGCTGATAGTGTCCTAATAAATATGTAATAGTCATATTATGAATGCACTTAACTTGATCTATATGCCACTTAATTTATTCACGTATTACATCTTCCTGGAACCTCGTTCTTCTATTCTTTTATCACCCTGTAACTATCTTTCGCTTGTTTAGCACTTCTGTAGCGGCTGCCTGCAATTCGGTAGGAAAATGTATCAGTTCAGTGAGACCCTCTGTATCCATTCCTAAATATGATTAAGCTGCTTAAGGAATAGTAATTATCCTCGCTTTCAAAAATAGTATGGAGCATATAGATGAACGAACAAAATCAGCATAATAATCGTGAAAAATTATGGGAACTAATCAAAGATGTACGTTACACCATGATCAGCCATGTGACCGAAAGTCAGGAAATTCATTCTCAGCCGATGACCATGCTCAATTCTGAGCAAATGAATGAGGATCAGAATTTGTATTTCATCATGCGTGATACTAATGATCTGGTGAAAGCTGCCAATACTGGTCGTACTCAGATCGGCCTGTCTTTCGCTAAACCTTCTGATGGTATTTATGTGTCAATTAGTGCAAATGCACAGATCAGTACTGACCGTATTCTGATTGAAAAATTATGGAATCCATGGGCAGAAAACTGGTTTGAAGGTAAAGATGATCCTAGCGTGCGTGTACTGATTGCTGAAGCTGAAAGTGCAGAATACTGGAATGTCACCGATAACAAAGTAACGCAGCTATTTAAGGCATTAAAAGGTGGTGTGACTGGCGAAGCTGGGGAACCAGATGCTGAGCACAAAAAAGTTGATCTATAAGTAAATAAGAATTCCACCTTCAATTTAGCCTCTTATTAAGAGGCTAAATTTTTGATTTATTTTATTTAAAAGATGAATAGTATTACATTGTAATGACAATTATTTTCTCTGATTAATTCGAACATAAACAAATTAATCGTATAAAAAAGGCCGCAATTGCGACCTTTTCAATATATTTAAATGAATATATTAACTGACCTGTTTAATGCCTTGAATCTTAGCAATTTCCTGTTGTTTAAGCAGATTACGCTGAATTTTACCGCTAGATGTTTTAGGTAAATCACTTACAAACTCAATCTCTTTCGGATAGGCATGTTTAGATAAACGGGAACGTACATAGTTTTGCAATTTCAGCATCAGTTCTTCACTAGCGGCATATTGTGATTTAAGCACTACAAAGGCTTTCACAATTTCGGTACGTTCCGGATCTGGCTTTCCAACCACAGCGGACTCCAACACCTCTTCACACTCCAGCAAGGTACTCTCTACATCAAAAGGTCCAACTCGATAACCCGAAGTCGTAATGACATCATCCGCACGACCAATGAAATCTATTCCACCATGTTCATTCAGTTTTACGGTATCTCCTGTTAAATAGTACTGTCCCACAAAGGCTTTCCGATTATTACCGCCATAGCCTTCAAACCACATCAAAGGTGAGGCTGAGTAGTCCATGGCCAAAGTACCAATACCACCTTTTTCGACTTCCTGATGCTCTTTATTTAAAACTGCAAAACGATGTCCTGGAATGGCAAAGCCAGCAGAACCGATTTTCTTGTGATGCTCCAGCGCATGATGATTGGCAATCACCATCCCAAGTTCAGTCTGTCCATACTGGTCGTAGATATTCACGTCCATTTCATGATTAAACCACTGAATGACTTCAGGCGTTAATGGCTCACCTGCACTACTGACCACACGTAAACACGAGCTAATCTCAGCATCAAATTTTTCCTTAAAGCCATAGAACATCCGGAACGCGGTTGGAGAACCGGTCAGGTTATTTACCCGATATTTTTTAATGACTTCAACAGCATTGTCTACGCTAAAGGCACGTTCATCCAGAATGATGCTATGCCCCAAACTTAATGGACCTGCAATTCCATAATACAGACCATAAGCCCAACCCGGATCTGCCAGATTCCAGAAAGTATCTTCGTCACGTAAATCTACGGCGTGCAGCATATAGCCTTTAAATGCCAGTAAAGCTTTAAGTGGTACAGGCACTGATTTTGCAAGTCCCGTTGTACCCGAAGTAAACATCATCAGGAAAATGTCACTAAAACGCCCCTGAACCGGTTCAAACTCAGTTGGATATTGCTTCAGTTCTGTCCAGAAATCTGCATCCTGACTGGTACTTTCAGGCGTTTGATGGACGGTTAAAAGATGTGGAATATCGAGATTATCTAGTTTTGCACGCTGTTCCTGATTGGTAATAATCAGTCGGGTATGTGCGGTATTAATACGATGCTCGATTGCCTTGCTTTCAAAAGCAGTAAATAAAGGCTGATAAATCGCACCAATACGCCAGGTAGCAAGAATGGTAATTAATAATTCTGGAGTTCGTGGGAGCAAACCAGCAATACAGTCACCTGCTTGTAAACCCAGTGAGGTCATATAATGAGCCAGTTGTCCTGAAGCCTCAGCCAATTGTTCAAAAGTCCAATATTGGGTCTTGCCATTTTTACCTTCCCAGATTAACGCGATCCGGTTTTGTCCCAGAAAACGTCCACAGCATTCTGTATAGGCATTGAGTGCATCTGGCGTTCCTGCCAGTTGTTGTTGAACCATAGTGTCAAAATCAAATTCACGATACGCTTGTTCTAGTGTCTTCATCACGACAACCTCTATTCCGTTTATAAACAGACTTTATGTCTGTGTCCGTTGTATTTGTTGTTCTGTCTGCCGCCTGCAAATTCCATTGCAATGCTGGTTTTATATAACATGCCCTATTGCTAGGACATGTTAGGTGTCACTCTACTGAGTCACTTTTCGCTTTATCAATAATTGACCATGTTTTATAGACCATCACAATTTCCATCTCCCTCAAATGAGCTGCAGGATTTGAACAGTCGGCTATTTCATGACTTTTAAACTTTGCTCACTTCCCGAGCAATGACCAGACGCTGAATATCTGATGCACCTTCATAAATCTGGCTCACTCTGACATCACGGTAAATACGTTCAACCGGGAAATCTGAGACATAGCCATAACCGCCATGAATCTGAATCGCATCCGAGCAGACTCGCTCTGCTATAGTCGAAGCAAACAGTTTAGCCATGGACGCTTCTTTTAAGCATGGTAATCCTGCATCTTTAAGCGTTGCTGCATGTAAGACCAGTTGTCTTGCTGCCTCAATCTGGGTGGCCATATCTGCGAGACGGAATGCTACTGCCTGATGCTGCACCAGCTCTACACCAAAAGATTTACGTTCATTGGCATATTCAACAGCAGCATCCAGTGCAGCTCGTGCCATACCTACAGATTGTGCTGCGATCCCGATCCGGCCAGATTCCAGATTAGACAAGGCAATCTTGTAGCCTTCACCTTCTTTTCCGAGCAGGTTCTCAGCCGGAATCCGGCATTGATCAAAAATAATGGTCGCGGTATCGGAACAATGCTGCCCCATTTTTTCTTCCAGATTCGAGACGATATATCCTGGACTATCGGTAGGTACCAAGAAACATGAGATTCCTTTCTTGCCCGCAGATTTATCTGTCACTGCAAATACCAGTGCAATCTGGGCATGCTTACCGGTAGTAATAAACTGCTTGGTGCCATTTAATACCCATTCATCGCCATCACGTTCTGCCTTACATTCTAGTGCGCTGGCATCGGAACCGGCTTGAGGTTCCGTCAGGCAGAAACACCCCAACCATTCACCGGTCGCCAGTTTGGTCAGGTATTTCTGCTTTTGTTCCTCGGTACCATAACGCTGGGTAATCCCGCAAGGCAGTGAATTCTGCACACTGACAATGGTCGAGATGGCTCCATCTCCAGCAGCGATTTCCTCAAGGGCCAGTACCAGCGACACATAGTCCAGACCTGCTCCACCCCATTGTTCAGACACGGTCATACCGAGTGCACCGAGTTCTTTCAATTCTTGTGCTGGAAATTGAGCCGTTTTATCCCTTAAACCAGCGGTGGGTTTCAGTTTTTGCTGCGAATAGTTTCGCATCATTTCCTGAATCATTTTCTGTTCGTCATTTAAAAGCACTGCGTATATCCCTTACTTATCTTTTAATTTTCCATATAGAGTGAATAAACCTATCTACTCTGACTTTTGTATTTTGCTTCGTTGGCTCGAACTTATTTTGGAGCCATACGGATGGCGCCATCCAGACGAATCACTTCACCGTTCAGATAGCTATTTTCGAAGATATGACCTACTAACTGGGCAAACTCCTGAGGTTTGGCCAGACGCGGTGGAAATGGAACCATCTGCCCCAGAGCATCCTGTACATTTTGCGGCATGCCTTTCAGCATTGGGGTTTCCATGATGCCGGGTGCAATGGTCATGACACGAATCGCTTCACGTGCCAGCTCACGCGCGAGTGGCAGCGTCATCGCAACGACTGCACCTTTAGACGCAGAATAAGCTGTCTGACCAATCTGACCATCAAAGGCTGCAACTGAAGCCGTATTCACGATTACACCGCGCTCCTCTTCATCGGTTTGCAGCTCATACTTCGCGATTAAAGCCGCTGCAAAACGAAGCATATTGAATGTGCCACTTACATTGATATTCAACACTTTCTGGAACATCGCCAGTTCATGGATTCCATTGCGGCCCAGTACCTTGGCAGAAGGTGCAATACCAGCACAGTTCACCAAGCCATTGAGTTGGCCATACTGATTTTCAACATGATTAAAGAAAGCTTCAACCGCCTGCTCATCCGTTACATCCAATTGTACAAATTCAGCCTGCTCACCCAGTTGCTGTTGTAAGGCATTGCCCTGTTCCTGGTTCATATCGACTAGAATCACTTTTGCACCCTGTTCTACCAGATGAGTCGCTGTGGCTGCACCCAGACCTGATGCACCACCAGTAACCACAATCACTTTTCCCTGAATTTTCATGTTAATGTCCTGTTCCTATTTTTATGACAAGCTACGACTTAATAGGCAGAGTAAACAGAGATTTTATTCTGTACAATTTCCAAATGTTGCATCTTCACTGATGGATTTGGACAATCAAAGAAGGGATATCTGACTGGCTATGCATTTACCAGCCTTGGAATATAGTAAGGGAACCATTTCGATTGATCTGGTTCATGAAGCACTGCTGAATGCCAAAGCACAGCATTATGATATTGCTGCGATTTTAACTAAGGCTGCCATTCCATTAGAGATTCTTCATTCCTCTAAAGCACGGGTGTCAGTGGCGCAGTATGCCGCGCTATGGACTGCACTTGCCGATAGCATGAATGACGAATTTTTTGGCATGGACAGCCATCCAATGCGCCGTGGCAGTTTCAAACTCTTGTCAAAAATGCTGTTACAGACCGATACGCTGGAAAAAGCTCTGCAGCAAATCCTGCAATTTTTTAATCTGATTCTGGATGATCTGCACAGCACACTGATGGTCGAAGAAAACTTTGCCTATATCGTGATCTATGACCAGAACCAGACCAAGCGCATGTTTAGTTATGCAACCTATCTAATGCTGATTCATACCCTGCTATGCTGGTTAAGCGGACAGCGGGTTTTACTTAATCAGATTCAACTGAAATGTGCCGCACCACTCGATGATTTTGATTATAAAGTCCGTTTTTGTGAGCAGATTGAATATCAGGCCAGTGAAAACTATATCCAGTTTGATGCAGCCTATTTGCAGCTCCCAGTAAAACAGGATCAAACCTCCTGGTATCAGTTTATTCAACAGACTCCGCATAACCTACTAGTTCGCTTTAAAAATCCTTATGCGCTAAGTACACAGATCCGCAAACAGCTTTTAAAAGTACCTCCGGCTGAATGGCTTGAACTGAATGAGCTTGCTTTGAAAATGAATATGTCTGAAGCCACCATGCAACGGCGTCTTAAAAATGAAGGTGTGACTTATCAACAGCTCAAAAATGAAATTCGTCGTGATACAGCCATTGAACTATTAACCCGTACGGATCAAAGTTTGCAGGACATCAGTGATCAGCTTAACTTCCAGGAAGTCAGTGCTTTTCATCGTGCCTTTAAAAAATGGACAGGGGTTAGTCCAGGTGCCTATAGACAAAATATTACTAGATAATTTATATTTAATAAGACTTAAAAACGATTAAAATTTAGCATATAAATTTAAATTTATATTTTCTCAACAGTTATATTTTTCAAGGCTTACAGCCCAAAAATAGAGGACTGAACGGTCATCCATAATGCTTTGCATTCCCTATTAATATAGTTTATTTTTCAATCAATTTTTAGTGCTTCACTTTTGGCTGTACTCCCTTTCCCTCTTTCCTTGTTGAAGGTATTTTCCATGTTAAAGATGACTGATGTTCTTGGACAAAATCTTGTTCAAAACTTCGCCCAGGCTTTAGTTTCTTCGACCGATCTTAATGCAGAGCAATTGAATCAAGGCATCTTGAATGCGTCTGATTCTGCCCTCAAAGATGCTATTGTGCACTTCTTTAACCAGATTGATGCCACTGAAGCTGCGAAATCGCTTGAAATTCCGGCTGAGCGCATCGTTGCATTACAACAAGGTATTGCACTGAAAGATGAACAATATCTTGCTGATACTGCCAAAGTCGTGGCTCTTTGCCTGGCAATGGAAACTGGTAGCCTAGATCAAGTCGAGGTTTATGACTGTCTGCAAGACTACCCAATGTAAGCTATCCAGATTGATAAAATAGTGACTCAAAAAGCGATGCTAATGCATCGCTTTTTTTATGGCACTCGTTATTTATAAAACTTCCTACTGCAAAGACGAATGATTAAAAAAACAGCTTATCAATTTACGCCATACCATTTTTAAAATTTTATCTAAGCAAAACCTTTCTATTCTTTATTTAATAAATTCAAATAAAAACAAATACCTATATTTAAAGCTGTTAATTATTTCATTTTTTGATTTGATTATCTTTTTTTCTTTTTTGTGTGCTTATCGATTTATCGATATGAATGTAAAAAATTTAATTCAAGATTGAGATATTCATGAAAAAAACATTAAGAACTTCGGGTCTGACTTTACTCGGTCTTTCTATTTCTTTCTTTACCGGCTTGGCTAACGCAGCGATTCCATCTGAATAAAAATTGGATTATGCCTATTACGCACCGACCAGTCTGGTGGTTAAAGAACAGAAACTGCTAGAAAAAGCTTTGCCAAAAACCAAGATTAAATGGGTATTTAGCCAAGGCAGTAACCGCTCACTCGAATATCTAAATAGCGGTAGCACAGATTTTGCTTCTACTGCAGGTTTAGCGGCAGTGCTTAGCCGCGCCAATGGTAGCCCGATTAAAACAGTTTATATCCAGAGCCAGCCTGAATGGACAGCACTGGTCGTTAATAAAGATTCAAATATCAAATCTCTGAAAGATTTGAAAGGTAAAAAGATTGCTGCCACTAAAGGTACAGATCCTTTCTTATTTACTTTACAAGCCTTAGATACGATTGGTTTGGGCAAACGCGATGTAGAGCTCGTTCATTTACAGCATCCGGATGGTAAGACTGCGTTAGAGCGTAAACAGGTCGATGCCTGGGCAGGCCTTGATCCTTTAATGGCATCTGCGCAGGCACAGTCAGGTGCCAAATTACTGTATCGCAATGTCAGTTTTAATTCTTATAGCGTACTGAGCGTAAAAGACCAGTTTGCCAAATCCAGTCCGGAAGCGATTGAAGCGGTGATTAAAGCTTATGAACAGGCACGTCAATGGGCGAAAGCCAATCCCGACAAACTGGCTGAACTTCTGGCACGTGAAGCCAAGCTTCCGATTGAAGTCGCTAAACTTCAACTCAGCCGCACCAATCTGGATCAAAATATTCCAACCACCAAACATACCGGAGCATTACAAAAAGCCGGTCGTATCCTGACGGAAGAAGAACTGGTTCGTAAAGGAACCAATGTCAATCAGGTTGTGACTCAATTATTTGATGCCCGCTATGCAAAAAAGGTTGTAACTAAGTAATGGCTATACCGAAAAGCATCTCGGAACAGTTGAACGTAGAAGAACAGCCAAAATCCGCTGTGCTACCACGCAGTATTTCGCTGATCAAAGCCCTAACCTTACCTGCTATTTTTATCGTATTGGTAGAAATACTAGTCCGTAATGGCGTGATCGAACCTTATCTATTGCCTGCACCGAGTAGCCTGTTTCAGTCCTTTACTGAACTGGCTGAGGGCGATTTATGGCAACACATCTGGACCAGTAGCTGGCGGGTTTTTCTTGGCTTTGGGATTGGTAGTGGATTGGGACTGATCTTTGCGATCCTGGTTGGGCTAAACAGACATGCAGAAGATTTTCTGGAACCAACGTTTTCTGCAATTAAATCCATTCCGAGTCTGGCTTGGATTCCGTTACTTTTACTTTGGTTAGGGATTGATGAATCTTCTAAAATCACCTTGATCGCGATTGGTGCCTTCTTCCCGACATATACCAATACTGTGGCAGCGATTCAGGGTGTGGATCGTAAGCTGATTGAAGTCGCAAAAGTCTATCGCCTGAAATACTGGCAACAGGTTCAGCAGATTGTATTGCCTGCTGCCTCACCGGGAATATTGACTGGCTTAAGGAATAGCCTGAGTTTATCCTGGATGTTTATGATTGCAGCTGAATTGATTGCTGCCACTCAAGGGATTGGTTATCTGCTCAGTGATGGTCGTGAAACTTCACGTCCGGATATTGTGATTATTGCGATTATCCTGTTAGCAGTCCTAGGCAAAATCACCGATAGCATTATGAAATTGTTTGAAACCCGCTTACTGCGCTGGCGAGATGTGATTAAAAAGTCATAATTTATTGAATAAAAGAATTAAAAAAAGCGACCTATCCAGGTCGCTTTTTTATTAAATCAAGCTTTAAAAATTAATGTGGCCACTGACCTAAAGTTACCCGGTCATTTCCGCCATAATCTTTCACTGTACGGACCTGTTTATAGCCAGCTTGAGTAAACAGATGGCGGACCGCATCGCCCTGATCATAGCCGTGCTCAAGCACAACCCAGCCATTTACGGTCAGATGTTTTTTGGCTTGCTGAATAATCATCTCAATATCAGCCAGACCATTTTTGTCTGAAACCAGCGCACGTTCCGGCTCAGTCGCCAGATCTGGCATATGCTCATCGTCTGCATCAATATACGGTGGATTAGATACAATCGCATCAAAGAACTGCCGACCAAATGGTTTTAGCCAGGAACCAAGCACAAACTGCACCTGATCTAAATCATGCTGTTCCGCATTATATTTCGCAACTTCCAGTGTGGGTTCATAAATATCCGAAGCGGTAACAGACCAGTTCGGGCGCTCAGACGCCAGTGACAAGGCAATGGCACCGGTACCAGTTCCCAAGTCAACAATTCGTGCATCTTCCGGCAGGTCTAATTTCAGGACTGTTTCGACCAGCACTTCGGTATCCGGCCGTGGTACTAGCGTATCTTTAGTGACTTTTAGATCCAAAGTCCAGAACGGTTGTGAACCTGTGACATAAGCCAATGGCTCACCTGCAGCAATCCTCGCCAGGCTTTCGACATAGGCCTGTTCCTGTTCAGGCGTTAACTGCTGGTCTTTTTTCATTACCAGATCAAAAGCATCAATCTTGGTAATGTGTTCCAACAGCCAGGCATTTTCCTGACGTTCATAACTTTCAGGTTCACCACGTAAAGCCAGTGCTTCTTGAATGTTCATTAGCCACCATTCTGCTGTGCAAGCATGGCCAACTGATCGGCCTGATATTCACGATGCAGACTGTCTAATAGCTCAGTCAGATCACCTTCCATCACGGCATCCAGCTTATATAAAGTCAGGTTAATACGGTGATCGGTCATACGACCTTGTGGATAGTTATAGGTGCGAATACGTTCTGAACGGTCACCCGAACCGACCAGGTCACGGCGCATTTCAGAAGTCGCTGCATCTGCTGCGGCACGTTTGGCATTTTCCAGACGTGAAACCAGTAAGGCCATCGCTTTGGCTTTGTTTTTATGCTGTGAACGTTCATCCTGACATTCCACCACAGTACCGGTTGGAATGTGCGTAATACGCACCGCAGAGTCAGTTTTGTTAATGTGCTGACCACCGGCACCTGATGCACGGTAAGTATCGATACGCAAGTCAGCCGGGTTAATGTCGACTGAAGTATCTACATCCACTTCTGGAAGAATTGCTACCGTACACGCTGAAGTATGTACACGACCTTGCGATTCTGTCGCAGGCACACGTTGTACACGGTGTGCTCCACTTTCAAATTTCAGGCGACCATATACCCCTTCACCATTCACCAGGCAGATGACTTCTTTATAGCCACCATGCTCACCTTCATTTTCAGACAGGATTTCAATACGCCAACCTTGAGATTCCGCATATTTGCTATACATACGGAATAAATCACCCGAGAAGATTGCCGCTTCATCACCACCGGTTCCGGCACGGATTTCCAAATAAGCAGAGTTGGCATCATTCGGATCTTTTGGAATCATCAGGATATTCAAATCAGCCTCAAGCTGTTCGATCAGGGCTTTATTTTCCTTAATCTCTTCCTGCGCCATTTCCTTAAAGTCAGGATCAGACAGCATGGCTTGCGCAGTTTCAATATCTTCTTCAGCCTGTTTGTACTTGGTCCAAACGCTGGTAATCTCGGTTAAATCATTATGCTCACGTGATAACTGGCGAAAACGCTTGTTGTCCGAAATCACTTCAACATCTGCCAATAACGCAGTCAGTTCTTCATGACGGTCAGAGAGTTGGTCTAATCGTAAACGTAACGATTCTTTCATTTTCTAAAAAATCTCAAACATAAGGCTGTGACTAAACTAAACAGTGATTTAGCACAGCGAAATCAAAAAATTGCGCCTAGTTTAACGATTCTCTGGGTCAATGAACATCATTATTCAGTAAGTCATTGCTTAGATGCAGCGATGTCACCGCCATTTGTTAACAAATATAAATAAAATCTTCAGTTTTGGATTTTTTCTGCTCAATTCGATCCTTATTTATTTCTCATTTTACAAATTGGCAAATAAACACATTAAATATGGAGGTAGATCTTCACATTCTTTTGGGCATGATTTGTTACATTTTCTGCGTCGAAACACACTAACATATGAAAGTCCTATCAGGGACACGGAGTTACAACATGAAACTCAATGCAATTTTACTGAGTGCTGCAATGGCTGCTGGCTCAATGATGACAGTGAGTGCGCATGCAGACAGTACTGCACGTGTGGCAGCAGCAAGTGCTTTAGGTAGCGTTGCTGGTACTGCACTGGGCAAAAACATGGGGGGCAACACTGGCGCAACAATTGGTGCTGCATTAGGTGGTGCAGGTGGTGCTGCTGTTGCAAGTAACAAGAAAAACCGTACCTCATCTGCAATTGGTGGTGCTTTAGGTGGTGGTGCTGGTTATACCGTAGGTAAAAACATGGGCGGTTCTAATGGCGGCTATATCGGTTCAGCACTCGGTGCTGCGGGTGGTGCAGCATTAGGTAATAAAATTTCTAAAGATAAAGCAGCCGATCGTGCCAAAGCGAATCGTGCTAAACACTGGAAAAAACGTCACCGTTAATTTCTTGCCCTTAGGCTCTTTAAATTCGACGCTACATTTAACATTAAAAGCACCTGTTTGGGTGCTTTTTTTATTGTATGTTCAACACATCCAAATTCATGTAATACATCAAATTATCAGAACTAGATCATGAATAAATTAAGGAGATAAAAATCACAATTCGCCAACACTGCCTCCATGCTATTTGACGGTTGCTAGATTAAATTTATCTCATCAACAAATACAGCTAGATATATAAAAGGTGTACTCATGAATTACAAATCTCTAATGATCGCTGTCGTAGCAACCTCAGCCATGGGTATGACAGCCGCCAATGCCGGAAATACAACGAATACGGCTTTAGCTTCTGCTTTGGGTGGTGTCGTTGGTGCCGCAGTGGGCAATAAAATGGGTGGTACAACTGGTGCAACAATCGGTTCTGCGATTGGCGGTGGTGCTGGTGCCGCAGTAGCAGCGAATAAACGTGACCGTAATGGTGCGATTATCGGCGGTGCTTTAGGTGGTGGTGCCGGTTATGCCGTAGGTAAAAACATGGCGGGTTCTAATGGCGGCTTAATTGGTGCTGCATTAGGTTCTGCTGGTGGTTCTGCCCTTGGTAAAAAAGTCAGCGAAGACCGTCGTTATGATGACCGTTATGACCGTCGCTATAGTTCAAAAAACTATCGTACTAGCAACTACCGTTATAACCACCGTCGCTAAGATTTCCTCTAATCACTTTTCCTCCTTGAATAAGCATCTTCGGATGCTTATTTTTTTGCCTGTTATTTTGGTTTACATATATATCGATTTTTTTCGATATACAAATACAATGCAAAGTCGTATGCTCTTAGTCATGTTTATTCAAGAGTAATATTATGCGTACGCTTACCGATACCCAGTTCTCTATTCTCGAACTGGTTCCAGTTCGTGACGATAAGACCATTCAATTCTCCCTGCAACATGCGTTGGAATTGGCCCAGACCGCAGAACGTCTAGGTTATAGCCGGATGTGGCTGGCCGAGCATCATAATATGGATGGTATTGCCAGCTCAGCGACTGCCGTTCTCTTAGGCTATTTACTGGCAAATACTAATAGCATCAAACTTGGTTCTGGCGGCATTATGTTGCCAAACCACGCTCCACTTGTAGTAGCAGAGCAATTCGGTACGTTAGCGACTTTATATCCAGATCGTATTGAACTGGGACTGGGTCGTGCTCCGGGTACCGATCAAATGACCATGCGTGCTTTGCGTCGTGGCCGCCAGGAAACTGAAGATCAGTTCCCGCAGGATGTTTTAGAAATTCTGCAATACTTTAAAGATCCGATTCCAGGCCAACGCATTGTGGCGACTCCAGGCCAAAGCACACACGTACCTGTGTGGTTATTAGGTTCCAGCCTGTTTAGTGCACAACTGGCAGCAAAACTCGGTCTACCCTATTCTTTTGCATCTCACTTTGCTCCGCGGATGCTTGGTCAAGCGATTCAATTGTATCGGGACAATTTCGAACCGTCTGAATATCTGGATCGTCCTTATGTTTCTATGGGCGTACCGACTTGTGTCGCAGATACAGATGAAGAAGCTGAATATCTGGCAACAAGTGCTTACCAGCGTGTCCTTGCCCTGATTCGCGGTCAAAGCCTGAAATTGAAAGCGCCGATTGATTCTATGGAAGGACTCTGGTCACCACCTGAAAAAATGTCTGTCGACAATTTCTTTGCCATGGCGCAAGTGGGTTCCAAAGAAACTGTTAAAGCCGGTTTGGAAGCACTCATAGCAAAATATGATGTAGATGAGTTTATCTTCACCTGTGACATCTATGACACAGAGAAACGTCTGCATAATTTTGAATTGCTGATGCAGATCAAAAACGGGCAATAATGCTGTCTTGCTTTGCCTAATTTATTCTGATCTATATACCCACTCTTAGGAATGGGTATATTTTTTAAAACTTTGTTTGAAAATTTTAAGTCTCCAAATAGATAAATCCATGTCTAAGATGGATCTCCTGCGCTTTAATACATCTATGTCTCATTAAAAATACAATAGAAAAAAGAATGACTGTCTAAGTTAAATTTTGAACTTTACCGCTCTAGGGCTTTTGTTAATATCTATAACAAAGCAAATAAGACCAATTATTAAATAATTTCAAGGAAAAACAATGTCTACCAAGCAGGATGCACACACGGGTATATTTGAGAATCGTCCCGAAAATTTCCAGCATTTTACTGGCATTAAAATGCCCTCTTCCCAGCTCGCTGAACTTGACTGTGCCGGAAAAGATATTGCGATTATCGGTACGGATCAATTTACCGTAAGCCAGCTCAACAAGATTAGCCAGCAAGCTCACTCAGTAAAAGTTTTTCAGATTAATCCGCAATTTGTATTGCCAGGTACTGAACGTGGTTTGCAGCGGTTATTAAATCACCCCTTAATCATTAAAAATCGACGCCTATTTAATAACCGCATTAAAAGCATTTTATCATTACGTTATCTAGAAAATCAGGTACAAAATTTATGGCTCAGACGCCAGCTCATGCCAAATCTTGCAGCCGCATCCAAAGTTTATCTTAAATCAGATCACTATTATGCTGCTCTGCAACGTGAAAATTGCCAGCTGATTACCTGGCCTATTGCAAAAATTTCCGAAAATAGTATTCATTGTATTAATGGAGATGAACATCAGGTTGAGCTAATTGTGCATACTTTTCAATCAGCAAGTTAATCTGTTTTTAGCACATAAGATTAAAAATTCGGAGTGTATTTGGAAAAATTTAGCTCTGCAAAATTGAATTTTTGATTTCATTGAATAGCAAAAAAGTTTAAAAAACAATCACTACATTTTTTATTAAAATATTGAATATTTCAACAACTTATAATATTCATATTTTATTTCTATGAAAGCAGTATTTTTATTAATTTTTATCTATAAATCAGAGCCAAACTGAAGTCTGGCTCTGAATTCTTTTTAGCCAATTCGACGTTTTAGTCCTGTCATCTGTAAGACACGCGTTGAGATTTCTTCAATCGACATTTCCGAAACATTCAGGTACTTTATCCCTTCCGAAATATAGATGCCTTCAATTGCACGCAGTTCCATCTGACACTGGCTAAAGCTGGCATAACGGCTGTTGGCCTTACGTTCTGTACGAATTGCAACCAAACGTTCTGCATCAATCATCAAGCCAAAAAGCTTGTTTTTATGCGGTCTTAGCACTGCTGGCAGGCGGTTATCGTCCAGATCTTCTTCAGTTAGCGGATAGTTCGCTACACGAATTCCAAATTGCAGAGACAAATAAATTGAGGTTGGAGTCTTACCGGAACGCGATACGCCAATCAGGATCAGATCAGCCTTATCATAGTGACGCGTACGCGCACCATCATCATTGTCGAGCGCAAAATGTACGGCATCAATACGTGCCTTATAAGACTCAGAATCGGTCACCGCATGGGTCTGACCGACTAAAGTCGTAGGTTCAGTACCAAGCTCTTCTGATAATTTACTGATAAGCCCTTCAAAAACATCAAGATTTACTGCATTTGCAGTATTAATAATTTCACGCACATAGGGATCCACCAATGTATCGAAAACCAAAGGTTTTTGACCGTCTTTTTGGGCACGTTCATTGATCTCTGTGACCACATTCATGGCCGCTTCTTCAGAGCTAATATAAGGGATAATATGAATGTCAAAATCCACATGCGGAAACTGCGCTAACAGTGAGTGGCCAAGGGTTTCAGCAGTAATGGCAGTACCATCGGAAATAAAAAACACACTCCGCTGAATTTGTTTACCTTCTGACATTAAAATTCTCCTCAAACATTTGTCTTAGTACTATATAATCTTTATAGTAAACCGATCTTACATGACTGTCGCTTAGTAAAATCAAAAACCTAGAAGATTTGCTATACTCTCATGCCAAGATAGTGATTAATACTGCAAAAGTGGAGTAACAACTTTGGAAGCGCGCGTAATTGGTCTAGAAAAATTAGGGAAGCACGATGTTGAGCTTGTAGGTGGGAAAAACTCATCTCTGGGCGAAATGATCAGCCACTTATCTAATGCTGGTGTATCAGTACCAGGTGGCTTCGCAACAACAGCTGCTGCTTATCGTGAATTTCTCGAGCAAAGTGGCCTAAACGCTAAAATCAATGCAGAGCTTGCTGCACTTAACGTTGATGACGTCAATGCACTTGCTGAAACTGGTGCAAAGATTCGTCAATGGATTGTGGAAACTCCACTTACTGCTGAACTGGAAAAGGAAATTCGTGCAGCTTTTGCAGAACTTTCAAACGGCAACCCTGACATCGCGGTTGCCGTTCGCTCATCTGCGACTGCAGAAGACTTACCTGATGCTTCTTTCGCAGGTCAGCAAGAAACCTTCCTGAACATTCGTGGTATCGATAACGTTCTGATCGCGATCAAAGAAGTGTTTGCATCTTTGTACAATGACCGCGCGATCTCTTACCGTGTACACCAAAACTTTGCGCATGACGTGGTTGCTCTTTCTGCAGGCGTACAACGTATGGTTCGCTCAGAAACTGGTGCTGCTGGTGTAATGTTCACTCTAGATACTGAATCAGGCTTCCGTGATGCAGTATTCATTACAGCTTCTTATGGCTTGGGTGAAATGGTAGTTCAGGGTGCAGTAAACCCGGATGAATTCTATATTTCAAAACCGCTTCTAAATGCAGGCAAACACGCTGTACTGCGCCGTAACTTAGGTTCTAAACACCAGAAAATGATTTATGGTGAAGAAGCCGCTGCGGGTAAATCAGTTGTTGTAGTTGATGTAGAAAAAGCGGATCGTCAACAATTTGCATTGAACGATCATGAACTGCAAGAATTGGCTAAGCAAGCACTGATCATTGAAAACCACTACGGTTCTCCAATGGACATCGAGTGGGCGAAAGACGGTGATGACGGCAAAATCTACATCGTTCAGGCGCGTCCTGAAACTGTGAAGAGCCGTGAAAATGTCGGCACGATGGAACGCTACCTGTTAAAACAACGTGGTACTGTAATCTGTGAAGGCCGTTCAATCGGTCAACGTATCGGTTCTGGTAAAGTCCGCATCGTAACTTCAATTAAAGAAATGGACAAAGTACAAGACGGTGATGTACTTGTATCTGATATGACTGACCCGGATTGGGAACCAGTAATGAAACGTGCTGCTGCGATTGTAACTAACCGTGGTGGTCGTACTTGTCACGCTGCAATCATTGCACGTGAGCTTGGTGTTCCAGCTATCGTAGGTTGTGGTAATGCAACCGAAGTCCTGGTTGACGGTCAGGAAGTAACTGTATCTTGTGCTGAAGGTGATACTGGTTTCATCTACGAAGGTGCATTGGATTTCGAAATCCAAACCAACTCTATCGAATCTATGCCAAAACTTCCGTTCAAAATCATGATGAACGTAGGTAACCCGGATCGTGCATTTGACTTCGCGCAAATTCCGAACGAAGGTATTGGTCTTGCTCGTCTAGAGTTCATCATCAACCGTATGATCGGTGTGCATCCTAAAGCCCTATTGAACATCGATAGTCTGCCACGTGAAACTCGTGCTGCTGTACTTGCCCGTACTGCAGGTTATGCATCTCCAATCGAATTCTATGTAGAAAAACTGGTTGAAGGTATCTCTACTCTTGCTGCTGCGTTCGCTGACAAACCAGTGATCGTACGTATGTCTGACTTCAAGTCAAACGAATACGCTAACCTGATCGGCGGTAAACTGTACGAACCTGAAGAAGAAAACCCAATGTTGGGCTTCCGTGGTGCAAGCCGTTATGTATCTGACAACTTCCGTGACTGCTTCGAACTTGAATGCCGTGCACTGAAAAAAGTTCGTGACGAAATGGGCCTGACTAATGTTCAAATCATGATCCCGTTCGTACGTACTGTTGCTGAAGCTAAACGTGTTATTGAGCTATTAGGTCAAAACGGTCTGAAACGTGGTGAAAATGGTCTTAAAGTGATCATGATGTGTGAATTGCCAACTAACGCTTTGTTAGCTGAACAGTTCCTTGAACACTTCGATGGTTTCTCTATCGGTTCAAACGACTTGACTCAATTAACACTTGGTCTGGACCGTGACTCTGGTATTGTTTCTCACTTGTTTGATGAACGTGATCCAGCAGTAAAAGCGCTTCTTTCTATGGCCATCCATGCTTGCCGTAAAGCAGGCAAATATGTAGGTATCTGTGGCCAAGGTCCTTCTGACCACCCAGATCTTGCACAATGGCTGATGGAACAAGGTATTGAATCTGTATCTCTTAACCCAGACTCAGTATTGGATACCTGGTTCTTCCTGTCTGAAGAGAAAGCTCAAAAGGCTTAATTCGCTCTATAAAAAAAGACCCTTTCATAGGGTCTTTTTTTATGTTCTCAATATTACCTAGATATTGTCTTAATCACATTTATAGTTAAGTGATCAATCATATATTTTTGATTTAACTGAAATCCAATCATCTACATAAGCATAAGCTTATTAGTGTAATGACAAACAAATACCAACAAACAGCATGAGAAAAAATTGCATAATTAAATTTAAGTGAATTTTCACATCTTGATAGCAAAATCATCAATCCTTGCTACACTGTCTCAATTATGGAGGAATTTGGTGATGAACATTCTTGAAAATCCTAAACTTATCCATATATTACACTTATATTCTTTTATTTGTTTTCAGCCTGAAAATACTTAAACTCCTAGTTCAATTTTTGTCTAAATTTATATTTTTGAGATTCAGTTTATATGCAGATTTACTTGGCACGAAATAATCAACAAGCTGGCCCATATACGCTCGAGCAATTAAATCAGATGCTTGCCAACCAACAGGTACTTCTGACTGATTTGGCTTGGCATCAAGGTATGACCGAATGGAAAGCTTTAGGTGAACTCACCCAAGGGAAACTGATCTATCAGCCTGAAGGCTATGTAGCACCAGAAACGCCAGCGACACCAGTCTATCAGGCTCCACAGAACACAAATGAGTCAAGTACAGACCATCTTCGTGCCCGCAGTTCTCAAAATGTTGCAGCAAAAAAAGAACTGGCGAGTATTCCAAGCCGTATTTTAGCCAAGATTGTGGATCTGCTTTTATGGCTGCCTGCGACGTTTATTTTGACCGCATTTTTTACTCCTGAACAGGAAACCCAGTTTGCACAACTGAACCAGGAGTTTATGAATGTGATGTTAAGTAGTGACGCTGACCATGCTCTGGCACAGCAACTACAAACTCAGATGTTTGACATGTTTTCACAACAGGCATGGATTGCGACTGCAATTTACCTGGTGATCATGCTCGCTATTCAGGCCTTTCTGATTGCCAAATCGGGTCAAAGTATCGGTAAAAAACTGACTAAAATTAAGATCGTAGATGCCGAGACTGGTGAAAAAACCAGCTTGATGCGCGCCTTCACTATTCGCAGTGTATTCTTTATTTTCCTGAATATTATCTTCATGCCACTCAGCACCATCATTGACTGGGCGTTCGGTTTAGGGCAAAAACGTCAAACCGTGCACGATAAACTGGCAAAAACCCAAGTCGTTAAACAATAATTAGTTCTGCCATAAAATGGGATGTTTTGGCATCCCATTTTCCTACATAACTTTGAAATTACAATAAAATTCCTATAAATATTCTTGAAACCTGACCAACAAAATCGGTTTTTATTACAGTCATTTAAAGCACCTTTATATATAGCTTAGTTTGGCAATATCAGGCATAATGCCCTACAACGTAGCGGTGTATTATGATTAGAAGGGTGTTTTGTAAAAAAACGGCCTCTTTTATCATGCGACACTTTAATCGCTATCCCATATTAAATTAGGGAATGGGACTCTTCACCGAGGTTGTAAAATGAGACAAACGATTTTAGCTGTATTGTCTTTATCAACGATGGCTGCACTTTTAACAGGGTGTGGTGGTGATCTAGTACTTCTGAACTCTAAGGGTCCAGTTGCTGAAGGCCAAAGTAGCCTGATGATGACTGCGATTTACTTAATGCTATTGGTGGTAATTCCATCAATTATCATGGCATTATGGTTCGGTTGGAAATATCGCGCATCGAATAAAGACGCAGACTATAAACCTACATGGGCACACTCTACTGCGATTGAAATTGTAGTTTGGGGTATCCCTGTCATTATTATTGGTATTTTAGCTTGGTTAACTTGGTGGGGTTCCCACAAGTACGACCCATACCGCCCACTTGAGGCAGATAAAGCACCATTAACAGTTCAGGTTATTGCTGAACAGTTCAAATGGATCTTCATCTACCCAGAACAAAACATTGCGACTGTAAACGAAATTCGCTTCCCAGAGAAAACTCCGGTAAGTCTTCGTTTGACTTCTAACTTCACGATGAACTCATTCTTCATCCCTGCGTTAAGTGGTCAGATCTATGCAATGGCGGGTATGCAAACTCACCTGAACTTAATGGCAGACGAAACTAGCCCAGCTGAAGGCTACCGCGGTTTCTCTTCTAACTATTCAGGCTATGGCTTCTCACAAATGCGCTTCCGTGCACATGCTGTGACTGATGCTCAGTTTGCTGAATGGGTAGCTGCAGTTAAAGCAGGTAACGGTACTTCAGTAAATCCAGAAGCAGTTCAAAAAACTGTTTTAGACCAAGCTGAATTTGCAAGCTTGCGTGACGGTAACCGTGGTAAACACCAAATCGAAGCGATTATTGCAAAAGCTACGACTCCTGAAGAGAAGGCTGCTGCTGAAGCAATGAAGCCTTACCCAACTAAGCCACATCCAGTGACTTACTACTCTTCTGTTGAGCAAGGTTTGTTTGAATCTGTGATCAATCACTACATGAGTAACTATCACGGTGCTGATCACTCAGCGTCTTCTGTTGCTCACCAGGAAGCAGCTGCTTCTGAAGCACATGTAGATGTTGAACATGCGACTGCTTCTCAAGGAGAATAATTCATGAGCTTCTTAGGTAAGTTAGGTCCAGATGCAATTCCGTACGATCCAATCGTATTGGTTACTGTTGCAATGATGATCTTAGGTGGTATCGCAGTTGTTGCAGGTATTACCTACTTCAAAAAATGGGGCTACCTGTGGAACGAATGGTTCACATCTGTAGACCATAAAAAAATTGGTATCATGTATATCTTTGTATCAGTGATCATGCTGGTACGTGGTTTCGCCGATGCGATTATGATGCGTCTTCAGCAGTTCCTTGCAAAAGGTGGCGGCGAAGGCTACTTGCACCCAGAACACTATGACCAGATCTTCACCGCACACGGTGTGATCATGATCTTCTTCGTGGCAATGGGTCTTGTTGTTGGCTTAATGAACATCTCTGTACCGCTTCAAATCGGTGCACGTGACGTTGCATTCCCATTATTGAACTCTTTAAGCTTCTGGCTGTTCGCTGGTGCTGCGGGTCTGATGATGGCTTCACTTGCGATTGGTGAATTCGCTGCGACTGGTTGGATGGCTTATCCTCCACTATCAGGCATTGAATACTCTCCTGGCGTCGGTGTGGATTACTACATCTGGGCACTGCAGATTTCAGGTCTGGGTACGCTATTAACGGGTGTTAACTTCTTCGTTACCATCATCAAAATGCGTGCGCCTGGCATGAAACTGATGGAAATGCCAATCTTTACCTGGACATCTTTATGTACAGCAGTATTGATTATCGCAGCATTCCCAGTGTTGACTGCTACTATTGCAATGCTGTCTCTTGACCGTTACTTCGGCTTCCACTTCTTCACAAACGAGCTAGGCGGTAGCCCAATGCTTTATGTGAACTTGATTTGGACTTGGGGTCACCCAGAAGTATACATTCTGGTATTGCCAGCATTTGGTATTTACTCTGAAGTTGTATCGACTTTCGCTCGTAAAGCGTTGTTCGGTTACAAATCAATGGTGTATGCAACAGTTGCAATTACAGTATTGTCATTCGTTGTATGGGTTCACCACTTCTTTACCATGGGTGCAGGTGCCAACGTTAACGCGTTCTTCGGTATCATGACCATGATTATTGCGATTCCTACTGGTGTGAAAATCTTCTCTTGGTTGTTCACCATGTACAAGGGTCGTATCGTTTACACTACCCCAATGCTATGGACACTTGGCTTCCTTGTGACTTTTGGTATCGGTGGTTTAACAGGTGTATTGATGGCAGTTCCACCAGCGGACTTCCTGGTACACAACTCTTTATTCCTGATCGCTCACTTCCATAACGTAATTATTGGTGGTGTAGTATTCGCGATGTTCGCGGGTATCATCTTCTACTGGCCGAAAATGTTCGGTTGGAGATTGAATGAGACTTGGGGTAAAGCAGCATTCTGGTTCTGGTTCTTTGGTTTCTACTTTGCATTCATGCCACTTTATATCCTTGGTTTCATGGGTATGACTCGTCGTCTGAATACATTTGATAACCCAGACTGGGATCCGTATGTAAACATCGCAATGTTCGGTGCTGTTCTAGTTGCACTTGGTATTGTATGTTTCATCATGCAAATCGTTGTTGGTTTCCTACAACGCGATCAACGTCTAGATTTGACTGGCGATCCATGGGATGGTCGTACGCTTGAATGGGCTACATCTTCTCCTGCTCCGTTCTATAACTTTGCTCATCTTCCAAAGATCAATGGTATTGATACTTTCTGGGTCGAGAAAGAAAACGGTGTTGCTTATGCAAAACCTACGAAGTACGAAGATATCCATATGCCGACTAACCGTGCTGCTGGTTTCATTATCGCAATGTTCATTACTGTTATGGGCTTCGCGTTAATCTGGCACATCTGGTGGTTAGTAGCGGTTACTTTCGTAGCAGCTATCATCAGCTTCATCGTGTCTTCTTTCACCAAGAAAGTGGATTACTATGTTCCTGCTGCTGAAGTTGAGCGTATTGAAGGTGAACGTTATGCGATCCTTGAAAAACACTTGAAGAAGGACTAAGACCATGGCTGAAGTACTTCATCACGATAACCACGGACACGATGAGCATCATCATCACGATGATACTGACATCACTGTCTTTGGTTTCTGGACTTACTTGATGAGTGACCTTATCCTTTTCGGTACACTCTTCATTGCATTCGCTGTTTTAAGTAGCCACGTTCCATTAGGCACTCCAAGCGCGCGTGATCTGTTTGGTGATTCATTAGGCTTCGTTTTAACTGAAACGTTTGCCCTCTTGATCTCTTCCGTAACTTTTGGTTTTGCCGTTCTAGCTGCCTACAAGAAAAACGTTAGTCAGGTTCTTACCTGGTTAGCGATCACTTGGTTATTTGGTGCTGCCTTCATCGGTATGGAACTTTATGAGTTCAATCATTTAGTTCATGCTGGTCATGGCCCTAGCACTTCTGCGTTCCTGTCTTCGTTCTTTACGCTGGTAGGTACGCACGGTATCCACGTGACTTCAGGTTTGGTATGGATGATCGTGTTAATGATTCAAATCAAGAAATATGGTTTGACTCTGCCTAACACTCGTCGTCTTGCGTGCCTAAGCTTGTTCTGGCACTTCCTTGACATCGTATGGATCTGTGTATTCAGCGTAGTTTACTTGATGGGAGTTCTATAATGAGTCATGATCATAACGCTGCTGGCGAATCACACGGTAACATGAAGCAATATACTGTTGGCTTCATCCTGTCTGTTGTCCTTACTGTAATTCCATTCGGTATGGTCATGGCAGGTGGTTTTAGCCGCGGTATCTTGATTACTGCTATTGCAATTACTGCAGTCGCTCAGATTCTTGTGCAATTAATTTACTTCTTGCACATGAACTCTTCTTCAGAGCAACGCTGGAACGTAATTGCATTTGTGTATACCATCTTAACCATCGCTATTCTTTTAGTGGGTTCTGTATGGATCATGAACTACCTACACTACAACATGATGATCTAAACTGGTTGTCATGCTGAAAAAGTATTTATTCCTGACTAAGCCAGGAATTCTCTTCGGTAACTTTGTTACCACTTTGGGTGGCTACTTCGTAGCCACTCAAGGTTCTGTAGATTTCCTTCTCCTGCTTCTTACTCTTATTGGTACTACTCTCGTAGTGGCATCAGGATGCGTGGTCAATAACGTTATTGATCAGGACATCGACCAAAAAATGCAGCGCACGCAAAATCGCGCACTTGTCAAAAAAACTATTTCTGTACCTGTTGCTCTCACCTTTGCTTTTGTACTGGGTGTGATCGGTTTTGGCATTTTATGGTTCTGGGTAAATGCATACGCTTTCCTATTCGCAGTTATTGGTTTTGTCGTATACGTTGGTTTTTACAGCTTATGGACAAAACGAACAACTATTCACCAAACACTGGTAGGCAGTATTTCTGGTGCAGCACCGCCTGTGATCGGTTATACCGCAGTTGCAAGCCAGTTTGACCTGGGTGCCCTTTTAATTTTTCTAGGGTATGCACTCTGGCAAATGCCCCATTCATGGGGAATTGCAGTCTATCGTTTTGAAGATTACAAAAATGCAGGCATTCCAATTCTGCCTGTCGCCCGTTCAATTCGACGTACCAAGATCGAATCTTTGATCTACGTGATATTGTTCGGAATTACCATGAATGCTTTATTTGTTTATGGTTATGCAAACTGGATCTATCTGGTGGTATTAAATCTGATGACGCTTTACTGGATCTATCTCAGTATTCAGGGCTTTAAAGCTGAAGATGATCAGGCATGGGCAAAACAGTATTTCATGTTCTCGGTCAAACTAATTACCGTGATCAGTATTATTTTCAGTTTTACTTCTACCGCCCCGCAGAATCCAATCATATTTTTTTAAGAAGATAGAGTTTTACTCTATCTTTTTTATTTCTTCTACTAAATACATAATCCCTTCCGAGCTTACTTAAAGTAACTTTGTTTCCTTTAGAAACTTAACTCTTGTAAATTTTTTATTTGTTTCCATACGTGCTCAAACATTCATCATCTGGCAAGATTTGCTTGTATTTCAGCCCCAAAACCACTAAACTTCACGCTTCGCATATTATGCGACACAACCAAGGTTGTGACTCCTTGCTTCAATTTCACTTAAATTGGGGCTGTTTAAACCGTAAGGAGCTGACAATGCGTCACTACGAAATCGTACTATTGGTACATCCAGACCAAAGCGATCAAGTTGTGGGTATGGTAGAACGTTACCTGACTCACATCAAAGAAGCTGAAGGTCAAATCCACCGTCTTGAAGACTGGGGCCGTCGTCAATTGGCTTACCCAATCAACAAGATCCACAAAGCTCACTACATTCTGATGAATGTTGAGTGTGGTCAAACTACTCTTGATGAGCTAGAAGAATTGTTCCGTTATAACGATGCAATCATTCGTAGCCTTATCATCCGTCGTGAAAACGCTATCACTGAAGAGTCACTATTGGCTAAGAGTGCTGAAGAAAAACGTGCGCGTAAAGCTCAACGTGAAGAAGCACAACAAGCTCAAGACTCTGCTGAAGCATAAGGAGAACCTAACATGGCACGTTTTTACCGTCGTCGCAAGTTCTGCCGCTTTACAGCTGAGAACGTTACGTACATCGACTACAAAGATATCGACACTTTAAAACAGTACATCACTGAAAACGGCAAGATTGTTCCTAGCCGTATTACAGGTACTAAAGCTCGTTACCAACGTCAGCTAGCACTTGCTATCAAACAAGCTCGCTACTTGTCTTTGATCCCTTACACTGACAATCATAAGTGAGGTTGAGCTGTGGATATTATCTTATTACAACGCATTAAAAACCTTGGTAAACTTGGTGATAAAGTTTCAGTTAAAGCTGGTTACGGCCGTAACTACTTGATCCCTCAAGGTAAAGCAGTTGCAGCTACTGAAGCTAACACTGCTGCTTTTGAAGCTCGTCGTGCTGAACTTGAGAAACAAGAAGCTGAAGTATTAGCTGCTGCTCAAGCACGTGCTGACCAATTGAACGAAGTAAACATCGTAATCACTGCGAAAGCTGGTGATGAAGGTAAACTGTTCGGTTCAATCGGTACTCGTGACATCGCTGACGCGTTGACAAATGCTGGTCTTACAGTTGACCGTGCTGAAGTTCGTCTTCCAAATGGCGCACTTCGCAACACTGGTGAATTCAACATCGCAATCCAATTGCACCATGATGTTGCTGCAGAAGTTCTGGTTACTATCGTAGCTGAGTAATTTCTCACCGAAAAAAGGGCATGCTTTGGCATGCTCTTTTTTTATCTCTAAAAAATATAATCTGCTCAACAGTAGAAAATTCAATTTATTCTTCGCGTTCACAAAAAATTGCACTTCGCATTTTGGATCAGACCGCGTATCATTTCATCTCGTAGTGAATAAACCTTATTCATCTCCGACAATATTTAACCATTGTATTTAAAATCAGGGATTTATATGTCACAGGCGAATGCCAGCAAAAAGGCACCTACCGCTAAACCAGAAATTGTTGCTGATACCCAACTTAAGGAGTTCCGTACTCCCCCGCACAATTTAGCGATTGAACAGGCTGTACTTGCTGCCCTTATGACTGTGGCTGAATCTTTTGAACAAGTCGGCGATGTACTTACCGAAAATGATTTTTATGCGACCCGGCATAAATATATCTTCCGTGCCATTGAACAGCTTTCTAAAGAAAACTCGCCTTATGATGCAGTACTGGTTCATGACTGGCTGATCAAGCAGAACTTACTCGATGCGGTCGGTGGTGAAGAATATTTAATGCAGCTGATGGCTGATTCGCCTTCGAGTTTCTATAACCTGGAAACCTATGCCGGCAAAATTAAAGAGTTCTCTACTTTACGTAGCATGATCAAGGTCAGCTCTGAAATTTTACAGAATGCCTATGACACTAAAGGCCGTCCGGTGAGTGAAATTCTAGATCTGGCTGAAACTAATATTTTCTCGATTGCCGAACAACATAATAACAATGCCAAGGCTCAAGGCCCAAAAGCCATTAATACCGTTGTCGCAGACGTATTCGATAAGCTAAATGAACTTTCTCAGCTTGAAGGTTCAATTACCGGTCTGACCACCGGTTTCGTGGAACTGGACAATAAAACTTCCGGTATGCAGGCTGGCGACCTGATTATTGTCGCAGCCCGTCCCTCTATGGGTAAAACCACCTTTGCCATGAACCTGGTCGAAAGTGTGCTGTTTAACAACAACCTTCCTGCGCTGGTCTATTCGATGGAAATGCCAGCGGATTCGATTGCGATGCGTTTGATTTCCTCTTTCGGCCGTGTACATCAAGGTCACTTACGTGCTGGTAAAATGGACAGCGATGAATGGTCAAAAGTGACTAGTACCATTGTGCATTTACAGGAAAAGCATCTTTATATCGATGATTCCTCTGCACTACCACCGACTGAGGTTCGTGCGCGTGCGCGTCGTATTGCCAAAATGCATGGCGGTAAGCTCGGTTGTATCATGGTCGATTATCTTCAATTGATGAAAGTACCGGGTATGGGTGATAACCGTGTAGGCGAGATCTCGGAAATTTCTCGAAGCTTAAAAGCCTTGGCCAAAGAGATGCAATGTCCAGTCATTGCCTTATCACAGTTGAACCGTTCTCTAGAAAACCGTCCCAACAAACGCCCGGTGATGTCTGACCTTCGTGAATCTGGTGCGATCGAACAGGATGCCGACTTGATCATGTTTATTTACCGTGACGAGGTTTATAATAAGGAATCGAAAGAAGCCGGCACTGCCGAAATTATTATCGGTAAACAGCGTAATGGTCCAATTGGTACCGTACGTCTGGCATTTGAAGGTCAATATACCCGTTTCAGTAACCTCTCTCCTGAGTTCTATGCCCAGTATGATGATGAAGAGTAAGTATTCAAGTTTGATCTGAGTGTAGAAAAGAGGCCGAAATGGTCTCTTTTTTATTTAGAATGCTTGCTGTGCATGAAATTATATAAATGAGCATGTCCATTTATAGTAGATAGGTCTACAATATTCACAATTTTGAAATGACCGCTTTTGTTTTCACAATCCTGTTATTTCTCTCCCTGTTTTGTGTGTTCCACACGATATTATTTTTGTCATCCCGCAGGAGTATCTAGGGTGCGCCAAGCTACAGTTTATATTGACAGTGAAGCACTGCAATATAATTTAAACCGTGTCAAACAACTTGCCCCAACCGCTAAAATCGTCAGCATGGTCAAAGCCAATGCTTACGGACATGGAATTAAAGACTGCTTAGCAGCCTTAAAAGATAGTGATGCCTTTGGTGTCGCCTGTCTGGAAGAAGCCCTGGAAATTCGTGAACTCGGCTACCAGCAACCCATTACCCTAATCGAAGGCATTTTCTCTGCAGATGAAATGCAGGTTGTGATCGATCAGAATATTGAAGTCATTGTGCATCATCAGCCACAACTGGACTGGTTACTGACAAATAAAGAAGCCTATATTGCGAAAGGCCTAAAAGTTTGGGTAAAACTCAACAGCGGTATGAACCGTCTTGGTTTTAAAATTGATGTGATTAAAAATGTGATCAATCAATTAAAAGCAGAAGGTTTTACCTGCGTGCTGGCGATGCACTTTGCCAATGCTGATGCGGAACATCCTCTCAATGAACAGCAAATCCAGCAGTTCTTGGAAGTGAAGAATGACTGCGCACCTTTAATGGGTTCTTGCTGTAACTCAGCTGCGATCTATAAATATCCAGAATTGCATTTTGACTTTGTTCGTCCGGGCATCATGCTCTACGGCGCGACTCCATTTGCAGACAAGACTGTACATAATCTAGATCTAAAACCAGTCATGACTTTTACCGCTGAAGTGATTGCATTGAATAATATCAAACCTGGTGAACATGTCGGTTATGGTTCAACTTTTACTGCTGACAAAGACATGACCTTGGCCATTGTTTCTATCGGTTATGGTGACGGTTATCCACGTGCTTTCCCAAAACAGAACCATGTAGCGATTAATGGTCAGCAAACCCGTGTGATTGGCCGTGTGGCAATGGACATGATTGCCATTGATGCAACTGGTCTCAATCTGGAATTGGGTACTGAAGTCGAACTATGGGGCAAATCCCGTCTGGTCGATGATGTGGCTGAAGCCAATGGCACCATTGGTTATGAATTGCTTTGCCGTATGTCTGCCCGCCCGGTACGCAAACTAGTTTAAAGAAAAACTATTTAAAAATAAAAAAGCCCAACTCATGTTGGGCTTTTTTATATTGTCAGCATTCAAGCTGATTTTTGCTCTTCATTTTCGATTAATGACAGTTCAAATAATAAAGCATCTACTTGTTCCTGGTTAAAATCATTAGGCGTAAAAACCTCAAATCCCATTTCTTGGCAGAATTGTTGAATAGAACTACGTTTAGAAATATATTTCATTGACCAGTCGCCAAAAGTACGCTGCTCAATCTCTTTGGTTTCAAATAGTTTAATATTTTTATGGCGTGGATCTTTAGACAGTCTCTCTGTCAGTAAAGCTTTTAAAACCAGACATTCCCCTTCCAGGCACTGGAAAAAATGTCCATCAGCAAAATAAAGCACCCCTGTTATTTGATTAGAATGATTAAAATCATGTGCTTCTTTAAGGATATCCGTTAAATCTTGAAGTAAGTCGGCTTTGGACGAGGTACTTTCACTGGCGTAACAAAATTGGTACATGCGGCTAACCTCTATTCTTATCTATGCAATATCGTATAGAAGTTAGCACTGTACACTAAGCAGTCAATTTTTACTAATTCTTATAAGAAAAACTTATTTTTATTTCTATAAATATTATAAGAAATAATCATTCGATGGGGTGGGTAATTCAGCCAGGCCTTTCTTTAAAGTTTCTGACCATTGCCGACTGATATCCGTAAAATATTCATCGTCTTCAGCAATACGTTTACCTTTCGGCATCATTAAGCTGTCTTTTTTATAGACAAGTACATCCAGTGGCATACCGACAGATACATTTGAACGTAAGGTAGAAGCAAAAGAAATCAAAGAACAACGTAATGCTTCATCGAGTGGCATATCATAGGTCAAGGCACGATCCAGAATCGGCTTACCGTATTTGCTTTCACCAATCTGGAAATATGGCGTATCTCGTGTCGCGCAAATAAAATTGCCTTGCGGGTAGATATGATAGAGCTGCATTTCCTGATTTTTAATCTGGCCGCCGACCAGGAAATTACAATAGTAAGTACTTTGTTCTAAACTATCATCCGTGACATTGGCAATCACTTTTTTGAGTGTATTACCCACCAGTTCCGCAACATCAAACATGGTCGGTAAACTCAGGATATTCGGTTCCTGCCTGAGTTCCAGCTGATTTCTGATATGTCCGATTACCGCCTGTGTTGTTGCCAGGTTTCCGGAAGCCTGGAGTACGATAACGCGCTCCCCATCTACCCCAAAGGTATATAATTTTCGAAATACCGAAATGTGATCCACACCAGCATTGGTACGTGTATCACTGATAAATAGCATACCTTGCTCTAAACGAAGGGCACAACAATACGTCATTTTTTGTCCTTATTAATGAATTAACATCCTAGTACCTGGACGATGGAATACATGGATTCCACACCGCCTTCTTCTCTTACACCACGTACTGGTGCAACATCCCAATAGTCGCGCCCCACCGCAACATAGACATGCGCACTAGGCGTAAATAACAGGTTACTCACATCAAAACAGTACCATGCCTGTTCAATAAATACCTCAGCCCAAGCATGACTCGCCAGATGTGAGGCATTCTGTGCATAAAGATAACCTGATATATAACGTGATGGTAAACCTAAATGTTTACACATGGTGATAAAAATATGACTGTGATCCTGACAGACGCCCTGACGTGCTTCAAAAGCATCAATAGCAGACCCCTGTACCGTAGTACTATTTGATATATAAGGAACGTGTTCGAGTACGGCTTGAGCCAAGCCGATTAAATGTTTACGAGTTAATGCTGGAACATGACGATCTGCAAAATCCTTCATCTCTGCATTGCATTTTGTTGCTTCAGTCGGCTGTAAAAATAGATATGGATTTAAGGAATCATTTAAGCCCTGCTCATGCGCGAGATTTAGCTCAACGATGCCTTGTGCCATGATCATCAGGCTATGATAGGATTCACGCTGTGTACTGGTCATCCAGAGATTTTTAAAGGCATCATGCCGAATCACTTTCTGACCCGGTACACTGACATCCCAATAATGCACCTTCTGATGTTCATTGGTGGAAGGCATCATTTTGATGTACTGAATACTGTTCCTCACCTCGGCTGTGTACGTGTATTGCGTTTGGTGATTCACCATCAATTTCATACATCAGCCTCGAACAAGCGATGAATATGATCACTAAACTGGTAAAACTGCTTCAGATCAGGTGCGGCACGTAACTGTGTCCAGTATTGTTTTACACTGCCCCAACCAATCTCACAGAGTGTATCCACAATATAATCGATTTTACATAAGGTACGGGTAGTATCCTCACCGAGACGTAACTGCTGATCTAGCTGTTCCAAACATTGGCCCAGACTGAAAAATAGAAATACATCTGATGATTCTGCTTCTAGAATTTCGGCACAATCTGTCACGACATCGCAGATATAACCGGCATTCTGATCCGCAGTTTTAATCAGTTTCAGTAGTTCGGAATAGGCTTTGCCAGACAATACACCGCGTAATTCCTGAATATTGTCTTTTGCCACCTGAAACTGTTGGGTAAATGAAGTCGGTTGGGTACTATCCAGAACCAGCTCATTTAATGAACTGGCATCAAACGCAGGCAAACAGAAAGCATGTGCATAAGCCACAGCGGCTTCATCATCTAAAAATGGAAAATGCGAACATAAAAACTGGGTACGAGATAAATAACGGCCTAACCAAAAAATATGTTGCGCATTGGTATTTAACAAAACCATGACGTTATCCTTCTTTGGAATGTTATGAATGTAAGTTGTCGACTACCCAAGTATCTTTGATCCCGCCTCCTTGCGATGAGTTGACCACCAGTGAGCCTGCCTGCATGGCTACCCGGGTCAGACCACCTGGCACAATTTCAGTGCGGTAAGGTGAGCTCAAGACAAAAGGACGCAGATCAATATGTCGTTCAGCAATACCAAAATTGCTTAAAGTCGGACTGACCGACAAATCCAAAGTTGGCTGCGCAATGTATAAATGCGGCGCAGCTAAAATTTTATCTCTGAAAATATCAATATGCTGTTGAGAGGCTTGTGGCCCAATCAGCATGCCGTAACCGCCAGAACCTTGTGCTTCCTTGACGACCAGCTGATCCAAATTTGTCAACACATAGTCCAGATCTTCCGGATTACGGCATTGGTAGGTTGGAACATTATTTAAAATCGGTTTTTCACCCAAATAAAAATGAATCATTTTATCGACATAAGGATAAATCGATTTATCATCTGCCACACCTGTACCCGGGGCATTTGCGATTACAACATTGTGCTGTAAATATGCGGACATTAAGCCCGGAACACCCAAAGTACTGTCTGGTTTAAAGCACAGTGGATCAAGATAGGCGTCGTCGACTCTTCTATAAATAACATCAACCTGTTGACGCCCACGTATTGTTTTTACATAAACCTTCGAGTTCTCAACAAAAAGATCACGTG
The DNA here is from genome assembly GCF_013419565.1 of Acinetobacter sp. YH12072. Classification (NCBI taxonomy): domain Bacteria; kingdom Pseudomonadati; phylum Pseudomonadota; class Gammaproteobacteria; order Moraxellales; family Moraxellaceae; genus Acinetobacter; species Acinetobacter sp. YH12072. The sequence continues at coordinate 35,525 of NZ_VOZV01000014.1, forward strand.
ATGTCACTAAAGGCACATTCATCTCCCTTGCAAGGCAAGCGTGTTCATAGTATGCACTATTGAAACGACCCGGGGTCAAAACCACAATGAATGGATTATCGGTATAAGCATTTTCCGCCAGAATTTCTTTTAAGAGTTTTGGATATTGTTCAATACCGGCAATATTGGATTGCTCAAACACTTTTGGCATTAACTTCTGGCTGATCTTGCGGCATTCCAGCATATAAGACACCCCAGATGGCGTTCTCAGGTTATCTTCCAGTACATAAAATTCACCTTTGGAATCCCGGATAATATCAATCCCGCTAATCTGGCTATAGATACTGCCTTTCAAATGATGCTGGTACATATGTGGCTGATACGCTTCATGGGTGAGCACCTGAAGCTCAGGGACAATATTGGCTTTAAGAATATCCTGCTGATGATAAATATCATGCAGAAACAGGTTTAAGGCTTGAACACGCTGTGCTGAACCGAGTGCCACCATATTCCACTGTTTACGGGCAATCACCCGGGGAATTACATCGAAAGGAATAGTCCGCTCAGTGCCCTGCTCATCGCCGTATACGGTAAATGTAATACCGTCATAGAGAAAATGTTCTTTTGCCACTTCATTTAGCTGATTCAGTTCATCTAATGTATGCTGTGACAGCCATTCTTCAATTCGTTGACCTGCCTGGCTGTTCATCACCTGATGATTACGCATTTCATTGAAAAATTTCGAAGAAATCTCTTGGTATAAAAAATGCGGACTGTGCTTAATTGCAATATTGAGTGCTGTAGTATCTGTAAAATTTTTGCTTAAATCTGCTGCAGTATGATTTTCTACTGTTGTAATAGTATTTGTATCCTGGCTTTCTTTTAGCATACAAACCTCGTCATTGTAATCTATTATAATAAAATCAGAGCAATATCCATGCCATGATATCCGTTTCGAAGTCTGTATTAACCCAGCAAAGTGCCTATTCACTCAATATCATTTTTCACCAAGATGTTTACGGATTGTAGGACAATTGTTGCGCAGAATAACTTGCGAAAAAAATCCAGATTTCTTATTGTGGTAAGCTCATATTTAATTTGTTTCCACTGATTGCCAGTAAAAATACATTATGTCAGCACAAGAAAAAGAAACCTCCAATAGCCTTTACCGCCAATGGCAAATCTTGTCGCGTCTTTCTACCGGCAAATGGATGGGAACCCGTGAACTCCAGGAAATCCTGAATCGCGAAGGGATCGAGATCAGTTTACGCACCATTCAGCGTGACCTGAATCAGATTGCCCAGCGTTTTCCGATTGAGAGCAGTAAAACCACGCCCCAAGGCTGGCGCTGGCGTTCAGATGCCCCGATTCAAAGCTTGCCGCACATGACCAGTTCACAGGCAGTGACCTTTATGATGGTGGAAGAGCATCTGAAACATTTGCTGCCACCTAGTCTGATTGAAGAAATGAATCCTTGGTTTGATCTGGCTCGACGCAGCCTGTCTTCACAAAATAATGTACGACAATGGATTAACCGGGTCAGAATCGTGCCAGCTACCCAGCCACTCATTCCGCCTGTCGTTGATAAAACGGCCCAGCAGGCGATTTATGAAGGCCTGTTACAGGACAAACAGCTGGAATGTGTTTATCAGGGTCGTGGTCATAATGGTGAAGAGAAAACCTATATTTTAAATCCGCTGGCATTAGTACAAAAAGGTTCAATTATCTATCTGGTCTGTACCCGTCATGATAAATCGGATATTCAAACCTTTGCTCTGCACCGTTTTAAATCAGCGGTGGTGCTGAATTCTCGTGCCCTGCACCCGGTAAATTTTGATATTGATGAATATATTGAATCTGGCGCTTTAGGATTCCGGGTCGATTTTAACCAGCCAACAGAAAATGTATTGCTTCAACTGAGCATGCCTGAATCTGATGCACATTATTTTGAGGAAAGTCAGCTCAGCAAAGATCAAAAAATTGAAAAAATCGAAAATGGCATGGCGCTGATTAGTGCGACTGTGCCTTTTACCTCACAACTAGTCTGGTGGTTACGCAGTTTTGGCAATAAAATCAAGCATATCGAACCAAAAATAGTGGCAGATGCTGTTTATCAAGTAGAGGAAACTGATTCAGCTTCTTCCAAAGAGTAAAAAAGTCCCCATTTTGGGGACCTGATCAATTTATCATTTTATTTTTATTATTGCTCTGGTGGTCTGCTACTGAGCCAGTCTGCTTTCCTCTTGCCCCAGAAAACAGACCGGATGTGTCACATTAGAAATTAAAGAGTACGGCAGCATGAGCAAGCCAGCTCTGCATTATTAAAACGGATCGATTTTTTTGTCATAATTTACACTCCTACTGTGGGGGTAAAATCACTATAAAACGCTTAAGCCTGTTTTTGAAATAAAAAGAATGCATGCCTTTTGCACAATTTTTCCATAGAAGATTATTTGGAAAATTTATTATCTATCTAGAAGTCAGGTATAGTGGCCTACGCCCCATTTTCAGCAAGTTTATAAAATTAAAAAACAATTCTATGCTTGTATAAGCCAGGCAGCTCTGCACATTATTAAACGCTATCGTAGTGGAAATAGGAATTTAATTTCATAATGGCTAACCCTGCGCAATTAGTACGACACAAATTACTTAATACTTTCTTTTCACGGCATTCGGTCTGGTTTGCCTGCATCACCATCGCCGTTATTTTTACGATTTTTCATATCGGTTATGAGCCGCGCTATATTTATTATTTTATGCCGGCAACCTTAGTGAATACACTATGGATCGTTAGTATTCTGCTGAGCCTGCTAGGCCTATATGACGTCTTGCAGAACAGACATTCAATCTTAAAAAATTATCCGATTATGGGCCACTTCCGTTTTATCTTTGAAGAATTCCGCCCCGAAATTCGTCAGTATTTTATCGAAGCAGATCGGGATGCTTTGCCATTTTCACGTATGCAGCGTAGTCTGGTGTATCAACGGGCCAAAAATGAAAATTCAGATAAGCCCTTCGGCTCAATCATGAATGTCTATGAAGAAAACTATAAGTTTATTAGCCATTCCCTCACCCCTTGCCGACCTGCTGATCCAGAAACCTTTCGCATTCTGATCGGCAATGAACAATGTATCCAGCCTTATTCTGCTTCCATTTTGAATATCTCGGCTATGAGTTTCGGGAGTTTAAGTGCCAATGCGGTTCGGGCTTTAAATCTTGGTGCGCAAAAAGGCAAATTCTTTCATGATACCGGTGAAGGTAGTATCAGCCCTTATCATCTGGAACATGGCGGTGACATTGTCTGGGAAATTGGTAGCGGCTATTTTGGTTGTCGGACCTTAGAAGGTCAGTTTGATCCGGTAAAATTTGCAGAAAAAGCTAAGCTACCTCAGGTAAAGATGATTGAAATCAAGCTTTCACAAGGTGCCAAGCCTGGACATGGGGGGATTTTACCTAAAGCCAAGATTTCAGAAGAAATTGCTCAGATTCGCGGGATTAGCCGTGAACATGACTGTGTCTCACCTTCTGGACATCCGGCGTTTAAAACCCCGATTGAAATGATGAATTTCATTCAACAACTACGTGAGCTTTCTGAAGGTAAGCCAGTCGGATTCAAGCTTTGTCTGGGTCAACCTTGGCAATTTATGAGTATGGTGAAAGCCATGCTACATACCAAAATTTATCCTGATTTTATTGTGGTAGATGGATCTGAGGGCGGTACCGGTGCTGCACCAATTGAATTGATTGACTATATGGGTACTCCTTTAAGAGAAGGTCTTTTGTTTGTGCACAATACCTTGGTCGGTGCAGGATTGAGAGACAAGATTAAAATTGGTGCAAGCGGGAAAATTATCAGTGCCTTTGATATTGCTAGTACCATGGCACTTGGAGCTGACTGGGTTAATTCAGCGCGCGGATTCATGTTTGCAGTCGGATGTATCCAGGCTCAAAGTTGTCATACCAATCAATGCCCTGTGGGAGTCACTACTCAGGATAAAGAGCGTCAAAAAGCCCTGCATGTCCCGACTAAGGCCGAGCGAGTATTTTATTTCCATAAAAATACAATGCATGCCCTGTCTGAGCTAATCGCTTCAGCAGGTTTAAAACATCCTTCTGCTATTAAACCGCATCATCTGGCACAGCGAATCAGCAATCATGAAATCAAGAACTTTGCCCAGATTCATTTCTGGCTTAAAGAAGGTGAATTATTACATTGCGAAAATAAAGATGAGGAAAATTTCTATTTCCGTATGTGGAATATGGCCAAATTGGAAAGTTTTTAGACTTAGAATAAGTGAAATTTAATCGAGTTAGACAAGAAAAAGGCGTTTACTAAAACGCCTTTTTTTAATTGAGAGTGTCACAGTCTAATAATAGGTCTTACTGCCATGCGCATGTAAAAAGGCTGGAATTAAACCTGTGAGTGCTGCACGGATATCCGCGCGTTCATTAATCAATTGATGTGAACCTTCTTCCAGCATTAACAAAGTTTGCAGGCGGAACTTGCGCCGGATAAATTCAATATTGTAACGCCAGTCCACTGTCTGATCCTGAGCACCTTGAGCTAACCAGACAGGGATTCGGCAAGCTGGACGTGCTTCCATTTCCAGCATCCAGCGTGACATCGCTAGAATCCAGTCCATGCCCATCATGCGGGGTTGCAAAGGATCTTTAAGTCGGATAAAACGCAGAAATTCAGGATTATGGTTATTACGGCGGAAATGACGCGGTACTTCACGCTTGATCCGGCTAATAATGCCGAGACCGAGCGGATTATGCCACCAGGCAGTTTTAGCTGGACGAATCAACGGTGACAATAACAGCACGCGATCTACAAACGGATTTTCGCGTCGTTCTGCAAATTCGAGCAAATGATGCATCCAAATCGCACCACCGGTACTTTGTCCAATGCCAACCCAAGGTTTAGGTAATTGCTCGGCATGCTTCACATAACGATATACCGCATGCAGAACCTGCTGGTAATGATCAAAATTCTGGATACTGGCAGATGAACCATCACTCAGACCATGCCCCGGCAGATCATAGGTCAGGACACTAAAGCCCTGTTCCAGCAACTCACGTACGATCGGCTGATAAATTCCGCTATGTTCCAGATATCCATGTAATAGAAACGCCGTTCCCTGAATTTTGTCAAAACGGGTATTTTCTAGATTAGGTGTAAATACTTGCACATGCAGTTTAAACAGCGGCATCTGTACATAGCCCTGCCAATGCTTGCAATCCAGTAAATCAAAACCATACAGTCTGCGATAAGACAACAGATCAATAGTGGGCTGGTCATCCCTATTCAGGTTTAAGGGCTGTAAAAGCTGTGGCGTTGTTTCCCTGCTTGGCACAGGTAAATCCAGCTGTTTCAGGATGGTCGGGTTTAAAAACGGAATATCAGACATTAAGGCACCTCCCGACAGTCACTGGAGCCAAACCACATATCGCGGATAGTGGCCAGCATTTCATAATTGGCACGGCGACTATGATCATAATTTTGTCGACTTGGACGCCAACGGGTCAAGGACTTCGGCATCGGTGCTTCCACTGGAATCGTTTGAATACCATTCAGTGCAAACAGACGACGGGTACGCGGCATATGATAACGGTCGGTAATCAGAATCACAGTCGGTGCCCCACCTTTTTTTTGCAATAATAACGAGCTGAAACGGGTATTTTCACAGGTATTCATGCTGCGGTCTTCAAGCAATTTGGCATCGACATTGTAATTTTGTAACCAGCGCTGCATATACGGCGCTTCCACACCACTCAATACGATCGGTAACTGATACTGTTTTTCAACTGCGAGTGTGGTTTCCAGACGCAAACGCGTATAGTCATTGACCACAATATCCTTACCATTTTCATGTAAAGTTAAACCACCACCTAAGACCACAATGGCATAAGGTTTAGACTGATTGACCGGTTTCTGTTGCTGCTGTTCCTGCAGTAAAGCCAGATCTTCCTTGATTTCTTCTTTCGCTGTGACCTGAACGGCGCTCGCTTCTTCATCTTCCAGAGGATGAGTCGTCAAGAATTCAATATATTGCTCAATGCGTTCTTTGTTTTCATTACTGTCCCATTCCAGCAGTTCGCGGACCTTCTGAGTCGGGTCAACGGCTTCCACAGGTTCTTGCTGGGACAATAAAGGCACTTGTGCAGGCTGGTTCTGTTCTGCTTTTTCTTCCTGCTGTTCACGCTGATGTTCTTCAATCATCTCTTGCAGTATCTTGTAGCGTGCCTGAATCAGCATCAGATTGGCAGAATGATTTTTCTGGATATCCTGCTCCATCACACGCAAATAAGCCTGACGGGCAATCCACTGATCAGAACCTGGTTCAAGCGTATCATCTTCACTCAGGGAAGCCATTTTCTGGCTTTGTGCTGCAACTTCGTTAATTTCAAAGGACACAAATCGATTGAGTCCCTTAACCACGAGCTGAGAATAAAATGGCGAATAGATCAACATCACCAAACAGCCGAAAAATACAAACAGTCCTGCGACGATTTGTACTAAACGGACCATCCAATGGGTGTTTTTCATATACGTTATTTATCCTGATGAGATCGAATTAAGCCTTTACAATCAAATAATACCGGTTCAGGTTCGAGCATAATCTTGAATTTGTCCCAGACAGCCTGCTGTACTGCGCTATAGGTTTGACGGACATCCGTCAGAGAAGCATGACCATAGTTCACCAGAACCAGTGCCTGTTTATGGAACATGCCAACTGGCCCAAGCTGTTTCCCCTTCCAGCCTGCCTGATCAATCAGCCAGCCTGCCGCCATTTTAACCTGATCATTGGCCTGCGGATAATGGGGCAAATTAGAAAAATGCACAGCAATTCGGTCAAAAACCTGTTGATTTACGATAGGATTTTTAAAGAAACTTCCCACGTTTGGAAATTCTTTAGGGTCAGGAAGTTTGCTCTGACGAATCCGGATCACCTGCTGCTGTAAGTTTTCTGCTGTGAGATTATCACCCACCGCTGCTTTAAGATCACCATAATTCAGTTTCAGATTTGCCTGTTTTAGTAATTTAAAAGTAACGTGTGTAATCACATAACGTGTTGGATCATCTTTAAAAATACTATGACGATAGGAAAAATGACAGTCTGAAGCAGGAATGGAATCAAATTTTTTCAGCTTACGGTCATAGACCTCTACCGCATGAATAAATTCGCCGACTTCGACACCATATGCCCCAATATTCTGCACTGGAGATGCGCCGACCAGTCCGGGAATCAGGGCCAGATTCTGTAGACCATAGAGTTTCTGTTCTGTCGTCCAGAGTACGAAGTCATGCCAAACTTGGCCCCCACCTACCCGCAGACATTGATGCTGCTCATTTCCTTCTAGCATTTCAATGCCCTGGATATCCATATGCAGGACGAGAGCATCAATCTGTTCCGGCAATAACATATTGCTACCGCCAGAAAGAATCAGCACATTCAGTTGTTGCTGCTCAGCAAACTCCAGTGCAGCAATCAGATCATCAGTTGATTGGATCCGGCTGTAGTAAGCGGCAATCACTTCGAGATTTAGCGTATTAAAAGGTTTAAGTTGAACCTGAGTCTGAATCTGCATGACTTAAACCTTTTCTGTTTGATGTTGTTTAAAAATTTCTACCCAGGCCCGACTGCTGGACTCACATTGGTTCAGGACACGCTCAAAACCATCTGCCCCGCCATAATATGGATCTGGCAAAGCCTGTTTTGGATAGTGCTGATCATGTTCACTCATTAAAGCAACCTGGGCACGCAGGCGTCCGAATTCTGCCTCTGCCTGATGCTGGAGCGCCTGAATATCTGCCAGATTTTCCAGATCCATCGCTAGAATCAGATCATAATCAATAAAATCATGGGTTTTGAGTTGACGCGCACGCAGGCCAGAAAGATCATAACCCCGTTTTAAGGCATGTTGCTGGCTACGCAAATCAGGTGCTTTCCCCGGATGGTAATTACTGGTTCCTGCTGAGTCGACCACAATATCGAGTTTCTGTTCATCACAATAATGTCTGAGTACCACTTCTGCCGTGGGAGAACGACAAATATTTCCCAAACAAACACATAACACCTTATATGGCGTTCTGGATGACATAAACAACCTCAGAGTTAATCATTTTCAAGATACTTATGTTAAGTTATTTACCTGATGAATCCTATATCACCGCCCCATAATAATTTTGTATTTGCGATAAAAATTAAAGGATAAAGACATGAATCGATTTCAGTTTCAAACCGTTCCCAACATCATCGCCGGCCTCGGCACGATTCAGGAATTATCCTCTATTCTCAAACAGGGCCGTTATCAGCGTGTTTTACTAGTCACTGATCCAGGCATGCTACAGCATCAATTACACCTGCCTATTCTGGAAATTATTGAAGATGCGGGACTGGATTATGCAATTTATTCCGATGTACAGGCCGATCCACCTGAGCATGTAGTGCTTGAAGCAGCAGATTTTGCCAAACAGGAAAATGTCGATATCGTGATTGGCTTTGGTGGTGGCAGCTCTATGGATGTCGCCAAGCTGATCGCAATCTTGAGTCATCCGGCACAGCACCAATCTTTGTCTGATCTGTATGGCGTAAATCAGGCTACTGGCCCCCGTTTGCCCTTGATTTTGGTTCCTACCACTGCAGGTACAGGATCTGAAGTTACTCCGATTTCAATTGTCACTACAGGTGAAATTACCAAAACCGGAATTGTGGCACCGATCCTGTTTGCAGATACTGCCATTCTGGATGCAACCTTTACCCAAAATCTGCCGCCCTTAATTACTGCTGCGACCGGCATTGATGCCATGGTCCATGCCATTGAAGCTTATACTTCTAAAATCAAAAAAAATCCCTATTCCGATATGCTGGCCAAGCATGCCTTAAAACTGTTAAATGCCAATCTTCAACGTGTGCTAGATGATGGTCAGGATCTGGACGCACGTCAAAACATGCTGGTCGGCTCGATGCTAGCAGGTCAAGCTTTTGCCAATGCACCAGTAGGTGCAGTGCATGCTTTGGCTTATCCATTAGGTGGACATTTCCATATTTCGCATGGACATAGTAATGCACTGGTATTAACTGAGGTGATGAAATTTAATACGCCGGATGCCAAATCGCTCTATGCCGAACTGATGTGCTGGTTAGATCCACAAAGCAAAGGCTGTCACGATGGCCTGACTGACCTGTTTATTGATCATTTTAATAACCATCTGGTGAAAAGTGGCTTAACCCTGAAACTCAAACAGTTAGGAATTCCTGAACATATGCTGATGATTATGGCGGAAGATGCCATGAAACAGAGCCGCCTGTTACAGAACAATCCACGTGAACTTACTCTGGAAGATGCTTACAACATTTATCAGGCGATCTATTAGATTTAGGATTATTTTCGACTCAGCAGATCTAGCCACTACAAGTTATTTAAAAATATGAAAGCAGCTCTTAAACAACGCGAACATTATTCATTTTTTCTGCCGATACAGACTCGTTGGGCGGACAATGACCTGTATGGCCATGTCAATAATGTCACTTATTACAGCTATTTTGATACGGCCGCGAATGCCCTTTTGATTCAGGAAGCCGCATTTGATCCCAAATATTCTCCAATGATTGGACTGGTGGTCAGCTCGCAATGCCAGTTCAATCAGGAACTGTCTTATCCGGAAATTATTGAGGTAGGTGTCGCCATAGAAAAAATGGGGAATAGTTCTCTCAGCTATGATCTGGCAATCTTTAAAATGAATTCTGATACGGCAGCCGCTCAAGGCAGTTTTGTGCATGTGTTTGTCGATCGCTACACACGAAAAAGTACCCCGATTCCAGCTGAAATGCGGGATGCTTTAGCGCGTTTTGTCTCAGCCTAAAATTATTTTATTTCAGCTGAATATTGTGCAATTCACCATCAAACTGTTCCAGCAAGTCACGTACAGCCGGTTCAGCATGCAGCAGCTCTTCTGCGCGTTTAAAAGCGCGTACTTTACGTTCTTGCTGCATGGTATATGGCGTTAACTGCTCTACATCTTCAAACTTCACCTGGAAAATGGTCTGTGGCCATTGTTCCCGCAAAGCTGCTTCCAGATGATGTTGTAGCTGCGACAAAAGCGGCTGATAACGCTCTGGAATATGAAAGACCGATGCTGCATTAATCTGACCAGTCATGATGCCATACTGAGCCAATTCCTGAACTGCCGGAGATAACTGGCTGTTACGGAACCAGAATTCCCATTTTTCTACCGTCCATTCACCCTGCATATCCTGTACCGGAATTTGCAGAATATCCTGAGGCATCAGATTACGGTCTGTAGAAATATTTGTATTTTCGATCTGAGTAGATGCAACCTCAGTCTGAGTAGAAATTTCTGGCTGGCTTTCATCTGCTTTATGAATCACTTGTTCTGATTCAGGAGCTAAAGCATCCAGACTAAACTCGGATTCTTGTTCTACTGGTGCAGCAATATCATTTTCAGGAATGAATTCTTCTAAGAGAAAATCATCACTGCTGGCTTCAGGGCTGGATGGAACAGGTTCTGCAGGAACATCGTCAAAACCAAACAGGCCATCTTCCAGGTTTGGATCAAATACAATCTGATCAGACTCAGATTGTTCTACTCTAGTTGATTCAGCTTGTATGACTTGAGGCTCAGAATTGGTTTCTGGCTCGTCTTCATCCAGAAAATCATTCGAAGATGGTTCAGACTGTGCAGTGACTGGATGATTATCCTGATCGTCTTCATAGCCAGCATCTAATGAAAAATCTTCTCCAGCAGCTTGAGCAACCGGCGCACTTTCCTGCTGCGTTATCTGATGTTGCTGTGGAACTGATGCAGCAGGTACAGCTTGTGGTATCTGAGCTGTATTGGCTGGAATTTCATTGGGCTGTAGCGGACGGAAGGCTAGCAAACGCAGCACCGTCATCTCAAAGCCTTGCTCCTGCGTAACCGCAAGCTGTAGGTCAGCCCGGCCTTTACAGGCAATCTGATAATACAGTTGCAAATCTTGTGCTGAAATCAAAGCCGATAACTGCATGATCTTTTGATTGATCTCGGCACTGTATTTCAGGCTTAAATCCGGCAGATATTGTAATAAAGCCAGTTCATGCAGGGTAGAAATCAGCTGATCTAATACCAGTGATACATCCAGCGCCTGCTGACGGAATTGCAATAATAATTCGCTAACACGTGCTTTCTGATTCTGATGAATCGCCAGAATCAGATCGTAAATGATGGTTCGGTCGATCAAGCCCAGCATGTCTTTGACATCCTGATGTTGAATGGCACCCTGACCATAAGCAATCGCCTGATCCGTTAAAGACAAAGCATCACGAAGCGAACCCTGTGCTGATTCGGCAATCTGCCAGATCGCATCCTGATCAGCCTGAATGCTTTCTTTGGTGAGAATATTACCCAGATGTTCAGTAATTTCATCAACAGCCAATGGACGCAAAGTAAATTGCAGGCAGCGAGAAATAACAGTAATCGGCAGCTTTTGCGGATCTGTGGTTGCAAACAGAAATTTGACATGCTCCGGTGGTTCTTCCAGTGTCTTTAATAGAGCATTGAAAGAATGCGTGGACAGCATATGTACTTCATCGATCAGATAGACCTTGAAACGACCCTGAGTTGGCGCATAAGGGACATTGTCCAGCAGCTCACGGGTATCTTCAACTTTGGTACGTGATGCCGCATCGATCTCAATCAGGTCAATAAAACGGCCTTCATTGACGGCGGTACAGGTCGGACATACCTCACAAGGAGTCGAAGTAATACCGGTTTCACAGTTCAAGCACTTCGCCAAAATACGTGCAATCGTGGTTTTACCAACACCACGCGTTCCCGTAAACAAATAGGCATGGTGCAAACGGCCACGCTCCAGTGCGCTGGTTAAGGCACGTGAAACATGGTTTTGACCGACCAATTCGTTGAAATTGCGGGGACGGTATTTTCGCGCAAGTACTTGATACATGTATGCTCCTTTTTACAGGTCTAAGCATACTGTTTTTTTATAAAATAGTGAATGAATTAATCAGTTATGATCTGGAGAGATAGACCTATCAATCTGATTTAAATCAACTATCTCGAAGCTGTTTGCTCCATTTTTATGCCTGACTGAAATATCAGGATATTTTTAGTATATTTGGAAAATAAAATATCTATTGATTTTCGCTCTATTTGAGCGGATTAATACAATCTTAGAAATAAAAATTTCTGATCAAAGATAAAGGATTGGGTTGAATCTGTTTAAGCGAATCGCCCTAAAATAAAATCACTCTGCATCTGGTAGCGTTTACCGCTTTTGTCTTCACGGATTTCCAGCACATGCTCTTCCAAATCAACATACAGTAAATTACGAGTCGCTACATTCACCAGCTCAATTTTCTGATGAGAATCATCTTGGAAACGAATCGGGCCACTAAAGGTTTCCACCTCATTATGACCACTCAGGCTTTCACGTTCTAAAGTATAAGTTTGATCTTCGTGCAGAGTTAGCATGACAGCCATGCCCGGACAATCATCACAACGGGACAAGCAGCCCATGCAAGGAGTTGTACCCTGATACTCTCCCGCCCATGCTGGAATCTGTGCCTTGGCTTCAACAATAGTATTTTTAGCTGATTGGGTTTGATCCTGACAACCGAATAAAGCACCGGTTGCCACTAAGGGAATCAGTATTACTTTTTTCATGGTTTCATTTCGCAGCACTGGAATTTGCCACAAAATAGCATATTTTAAATGACTGACTAAACTCCCAAATCAAGGATATTCAGTTAGCGCCAGCCTTTTCTTCCCGTCAATACCGCATCAGCACAGCGCAAAGTTTCCTGCGTCAGCCCCCAAAGACGGTAATCTCCAGTTAATGAACCTGTTGGGAAGTTATGGGTATAGGCAAAACTTAAACCGCGTTCCGGATCACACCAGGCACCAGAACCGTTAAAGCCCATATGACCAAAACCTGTAGAGGCTTTACCCAATGTCAAAATACGGTGATAACCCAGACGCCAGTGCATTGGCACAGGCATCACCCGATCACGACGGGTATATTGCACCTGGCTTAGTCGCTGGAATACTGGAGGTGAAATCAACTGCTGGCCTTGCCATGCACCGTGATTGGCCAACATCGCATAGATTTTTGCCAGACTGTCTGCAGTAAAGACCCCATTGGCTGAAGGAATAATCGCCTGTAATCCCTCATTACTAAAGAAGCTAAAATTCTTCATGCCTTTAGGAATCATGCCATCCTGAAAATCTTGGGGGCTCTGGCCACTCCAGACCAGAGCACGCTCCATTAAACCGGGTTTGCGTGTAACTACTTTTTTGCCTTTAGAAGATTGAGATGCAGACTTTGCTTTAAAGATCGGTCGCGCAACTCGAGGCAGTTCATCCATCGGCACACTAAAATAGGCACCATTTAATTGCAGAGGCTGAACTAAATATTCCTGCATTAATTGGTTTAATGATTTACCGGTTGCCTTTTCCAGTACTCCACCCACCTGCCAGCCAAAAGTCAAAGGTTGATAAGCGGCATCTGTCGTGGTCTGAAAACGTGGCTCAGCTGCCGCGATCCGCTCCAGCATGTGTGACCAGTCAGCCATTTCAGTGGCATCATCAATGATATTACGGATATCAAACAAACCACTTTGATGGCTCAGCATATGTGCCAAAGTAATCGACCGTTTACCTTTCTGTGCAAATTCAGGCCAGTATTCTGCAACTGATCTGTCATAGTCGAGATAACCCTTACTTACCAGAATGTGTGCTAATGTCGCCAGTACACCTTTGCCAGTGGAATAGCATAGTGACATGGTATCGGGCTGCCAGTTTTCAGTGACAGACTTCTTCCCGGTATAGATATCGACAACTTTTTGTCCCTGAAAATATACAACAAGTGCCGCACCACCCTGATCAGTACGTGCATCCTGTAAGCGGCTAAACTGACGAGCAAGGTCGCGAAAACGCGCATCCACATTGCCCTGATAATTATGCTGATCAGCAAACAGATAATCTTTAATTGGCTGCATCATTCTATCCATAGAATTTTGATCCCTTAAAATGAAAAAGCCTAAATCGAGTTTAGGCTTTTGATTCAGATTTAAATCGCTTTTACATGGCCGGTCACATGCGGCTTCTGGTTTTTGCTGTTCCGGATCAGAAAGTCTGTATCATTCGCTGCTTGAGCAGTCAGGAACTCAACTTTAGAGGGTAAGTACATCGGCAGCTTAAACCAGACATCGGCTTCATACGCATCCGGCAATGACAGATTAGCCAGCGCTTTGGCTTTGCTCCACATACCATGTGCAATCGCCTGTTTAAAACCAAAAGCCTTCGCTGTAACAGCATGAATATGAATCAGATTAAAATCACCTGAGGTCATGGCATAACGGCGGCCGGTATTTTCTGAAATTTTCCATTCAGTATTTAGCTTATAGTCTGGCGCTTTACTTTCTGCCGGTTTAACAGCCGCTTTAACATCAGTCTTTTGACGTGAAAGATAAGTCGTTAATGCCTCAACGACGACTTCATTGCCTACTTTGACTGTGGTAATAAAATCAAACTGAACACCTTTGTCATGAGGCTGTAACTCACCAAATTTGCATGACAGGGTTAAAGTCTCATTTACACCGACTTTACGGTACTGCTTGACCTGATTACGGATATGTACCAGTCCTAAAATCGGGAACGGAAATGCTTCCGAGGTCATCATGTGCATTTGCAGACTTTGAGACAGCACGGTCAAATAAATAGCTGGAATATAACCATTATTTTTAAAGCCACATACTTCATTATAGGCTTTTAAATGTTTCTGATCGACCTTGAATGAATCCACCACATATTCAACTTGCGGTAGAACTTTTTCAGCTTTCGGCTTTTTAAAAATCAAGCCTTGAATCACTTTTGAATAGGCTAAATAAGGTTTTGGAAGTTGACTAAAATGGCGCGTATTCATACTGAACCTTTAAAATATTCTTTTCATTTATATATGAGTGGAGTTCTCTCTCCCTTTGGGAGAGAGTTAGAGAGAGGGCTAAAAAAAGGCCCCTAATCTCCCTCTCCTAAATCCTCTCCCTGAGCTTTAATTAAACTGCAAGAAAGGACTTGATGCTTTAAGCCCCTAATAGGCTTTGACCACAGACACGAACCACGTTGCCATTTAAACCTGTTGAAGCCGTAGAAGCAAACATGGCAATTGTTTCTGCAACATCTACAGGTAGACCACCTTGGCTCATTGAGTTCATACGGCGGCCAGCTTCACGGATTGCAAATGGAATCGCAGCCGTCATTTGTGTTTCGATAAAGCCCGGTGCAACGGCATTAATCGTTATACCATTTTTTAAGGTTGGTGCTGTGAATTTCACCACACCAATCACACCCGCTTTAGACGCTGCATAGTTGGTTTGACCCAGGTTACCTGCAATGCCTGAAATTGAGGATACACAGATAATACGGCCATTGGCATTTAGACCATCGTTGGAGATTAAATAGTCATTTACACGTTCAATGGCAGACAGGTTGATGTTAATCACCAGATCCCATAGCTCAGGTTTCATATTGGCCAAAGTCTTGTCGCGGGTAATACCGGCATTGTGCACAATAATGTCCAGACCGCCTTGCTCAGCTGCTGCTTTGATTTTCTCACCTGCATCTGCAGCAGTAATATCGATGGCTAAAGTTGAACCGCCAATTTCGCCGGCTACACGGTCAAGGTCTGCTTGCTGTTGCGGAACATCCAGACAGATGACATGTGCGCCATCACGTGCCAATACATGAGCAATCGCTTCACCAATACCACGGCTCGCACCAGTCACTACAGCAGTTTTGCCCGCTAATGGTTTAGTCCAGTCTACATCCACTTTTTCAGCAGGTGAAACACGGATCACCTGACCAGAAACATAGGCAGAACGTGGAGAAACTGCAAAGCGTAAAGCAGATTCAAGATTTGCTTCAGCACCGGCATCTACATAGATCAGGTTTGCTGCAATTCCCTTTTTAAACTCTTTACCCACAGATTTTACAAAACCTTCCAGTGCGCGTTGAGCAATTGACTGACTGACTGATTTAGCAGTTTCAGGCGTAGTCCCCACAATCACGACATGGCCAGAACTTTGGATTTGACGCGCAATCGGGTTGAAGAAATCATAAAGTGATTTTAACTGTTCTGAATTTTCGATTCCTGAAGCATCAAAAATGACAACTTTGAATTTTGATTCTTTATCGCCCGGATTAAACGCGCCCAGATTCAGTCCAGCCGATGCAGCAGCCTGTTGCAGTTCAGCATTGTTACCTGCATAACTATTGGCATGAATATTTGCCAGAACCTGAGCAATAGCACCAGTCAAGGTACTTGCCGGTGCTGCTCCAAACAATACCGCACCTTTGACAACTGGTGTAGCAGACTCAAAACGGTCTAAAGAAGTTGGGGATGGCAGACCCAAATTTTTAATGACAAATTTACCAATAGGAGATTTTGCAAAAGTTTGGTACTGATCAGTCATGTTTATTATCTCTCATACAAATTAATTTTTGGTTGATCTAAAGTTATCCTTAAACTTCAGTATGATGCCAGACACTTATATTTCAATAGATCTACCAGTTTCCGCCCAATCATACTTGAGATAACAGGCAGATGACTTGACCTAAGCGCAGTCTGTAATGTCATTGTAGTCAATACAGCCTATCTTCTTCTATGCTAATGTAACCGCCAAGAAGACGATCTATTTGCCTGGTAAAGCCTTATGAGCAAAACAACTCAAGATAATCCAGCAGTCGAGAACTCTGCGACAGAAACTGTGTCAAAACCATCAACGCGTAGCAAGCGTAGCACTAAAAATCCTGATACAGCCAATGCCACAGAAAAAAGTCCGGCTAAAACCACACGTACACGCAGTACATCTGCACGTACCAAAAAAACGACTTCAAGCCAACAAGATTCAACATCTATAACACAGACTTCTGTTCAACAGGAACCAAACATGAGCCAAAATACAGTTCGCCGCGTTGCTATTATCGGTGGTAACCGCATTCCATTTGCACGTTCTAACGGTGCTTACTTTACGGCATCCAATACTGATATGTTCACAGCAGCCCTGAATGGTCTGGTTGAACGTTTTAACCTTCAAGGTCAACGCTTAGGTGAAGTGGTTGCAGGTGCTGTACTGAAACACAGCCGCGACTTCAACATGACTCGTGAATGTGTACTAAATACTGCTCTTGCACCGGAAACCCCTGCTTATGACATTCAGCAAGCATGTGGTACTGGCCTTCAAGCGGCATTCTTGGTCGCGAACAAGATTGCTCTAGGTCAGATCGAAGTGGGGATCGCAGGCGGTGTAGATACGACTTCTGATGCGCCAATCGCTTTCGGTGATGGCTTACGTAAAGCATTACTTGAGCTGAACATTGCGAAAACGGCGAAAGACCGCTTAAAAGCACTGACTAAAATCAATGTGAAAGACCTGATGGACGCACCAAAAAATGGTGAGCCACGTACTGGCCTGTCTATGGGTGACCATCAGGCAATTACTACACTAGAATGGGGTATTTCCCGTGAAGCGCAAGACGAGCTTGCAGCCTCTTCACATCAAAAAATGGCAGCAGCCTATGAAGAAGGTTTCTTTGATGACCTGGTGACTCCATTCCTGGGTCTTGAACGTGACAACAACTTGCGTCCAGATTCTTCAGTTGAAAAACTGGCGAAACTAAAACCTGCATTCGGTAAAGGCGATGCACGTACCATGACGGCGGGTAACTCTACTCCACTGACTGATGGTGCGTCTTGTGTGCTATTGGCTTCTGAAGAATGGGCTAAAGCAAATGGTCATGAAGTACTGGCTTACCTGACTTTCCAGGAAACTGCTGCCGTTGATTTCGTAGAGAAGAAAGAAGGCTTGTTGATGGCACCTGCTTATGCAGTTCCTCGTATGCTGGAACGTGCTGGTCTGAAACTTCAAGATTTTGACTACTATGAAATTCACGAAGCATTTGCATCGCAAGTACTTTCAACGCTGAAAGCTTGGGAAGATCCAAAATTCTGTAAAGAACGTTTAGGTCTGGATGCTCCACTAGGTTCAATTGATCGTGCCAAGCTGAACGTAAAAGGTTCTTCTCTTGCTGCAGGTCACCCGTTTGCAGCAACTGGCGGTCGTATTATCGCAACTGCAGCAAAACTGATTAACCAGAAAGGTTCAGGTCGTGTACTGGTTTCGATCTGTGCAGCTGGTGGTCAAGGCGTAACAGCAATTATTGAAAAATAATCCAAACCTCATATAAAAAAGCCGCTCTTTATGAGCGGTTTTTTATTGCAATATTATTAGCGAAGCATTTGAGGATTACTCTAGTAAAGACTCAAGTTAAGCTTTTCGGTAGTCTGGTTCCAGCCCCATTTTGGCCTCAAGGTGATCATAGCACCACTGGAAGATAAAGGTATACACCAGAATACATAGTGTCATCGCCAAATCCAGAAGAAAAGCCTGCGCCAGACCGATCTGTAATGCATAAGCTACCATCGGAATCGTCGCCAGCATCAAACCACCCTCAAATCCAATCGCATGAGCAATCCGCACTTTGATGGTTCTTTTCAGACAATGTTTGGCTTCAAACTTTTCAAAATAATGATTAAACAGCATATTCCAGAACATTGAAGTGACAGCCATCGCAATTCCGAGAGCGCCTGTGACCTCAAGCGGCATATGCATGAGCGTACTCAGTAATATGGCAATCACCACCAATAAAATGCCTTCATATAAGGTGGCATGAATCAGTCTTCTTTTCGAAATTAACATTTCCGTTCAACAAGTCAGGAGATAAAAGAATTTTATTTTTTTAAATTTGATTATTCGAGTTAGAATCTATCAATAAAAATGAAAGATAGAATTCATGAATATTAATCAAGAACAGCTGCTAATGTTTAAACTGGTCATGGAAACCGGCTCCTTCTCTGCTGCTGCACGTAAACTTGGTAAAGTTCCTTCTGCAGTGAGCATGTCCATTGCCAATCTGGAAATTGATCTTAATCTGGTGTTATTTGAACGCATTGGCCGTGAACCGAAACCCACCGCACAGGCGCAAGTGCTATATGAAAAAACTGAACAGCTTTTGGTTGAAATGAATCAATGGAAGCAACATGCGCTTGCGCTCAGTTCTGGTCTGGAATCTGAATTAAATATTGTGGTGGTGTCTGAGCTCCTCCATACCCGCTGGACCGATTATATCGTTTTGCTGGAACGGGAATTTCCAGCCCTGCAAGTTAATGTCTTTAGCGCACCTCAGGAAGATGCTCATCACATGCTATTTGAAGGTTCAGCGCAGTTAGCGCTGATGTTTGAACGAGAACAGCTGGAAACCCGTGAACAGTTTATAGAATTAAAGCGTGAGGTACTGGTTGCTGTGGCGGCCAAACAGCATCCATTAAGTCAATTTCACCAGGTCAGCTATGAACAGATTTTACAAAACCGACAGATTGTTGTTGCCAGTCGTGATCGTAGCATTAAGCCAGAACTGCTCTTTTCCCGGAATTACTGGCGCACTGACAATCATCATTCAGCCTGTAACATGATCCAGCAAGGTTTGGGCTGGGGTGTACTCCCTCTGGAAATGATCAATGAACAGCTACATTTGCAGGAGCAGCTACAGATCTTGCAGCTGCTCGATTTCACCCCAAAATTTGAATATTTTGTCGATCTGGTCTGGAGCCGGGAAACTCGACTGGGTACAGCTGCTCATTTTTTGATTAATCACTTGCGTCAGCAGCGAAAAACCGACCATTAATCACAGAAATTCAACGACAGTCTACTTGGTAAGAGGATGATTTATGATATATAAGAATGCATAAGCAATAACCATAGAACTAGATCGTAATGACATTAACTGCATTAAACCAATTAAAAAACTTGACGACTATTGTGGCAGATAGCAGTGATTTAAGCGCAATTGAGAAATTTCGCCCTCTGGATGCAACCACAAATCCATCTCTGATTACTGCAGCAGCGAAACAACCTGAAAATCAGGCATTGATTGAAGCTGCTTTTCAACAAGCCCAGCAAGAAAGCTATGTGAATAATGCCCTGATTGAACGCACGATTGATATTTTGACCGTCAAATTCGGTGTTGAAATTTTAAAACTGATTGAAGGTCGTGTTTCGACTGAAGTGGATGCTTCCCTGTCTTTTGATACTGAAGCGACCATCGCCAAGGCTAAAGAATTACTCGCGCTGTATGATCAATATGGAATTAATTCTGACCGCATCCTGATTAAGATCGCATCAACCTGGGAAGGCATTCAGGCAGCGAAAGCACTGGAAGAAGAAGGTATCCATACCAACCTGACCTTATTATTTGGTCAGCATCAGGCTCATGCCTGCGCTGATGCCAAAGTGACTTTAATCTCACCTTTTGTCGGCCGCATTCTAGACTGGTACAAGAAAGCGGAAGGTGTTGAGTCGTATCCGATCGAAAAAGATCCGGGCGTACTCTCAGTGAAGCGCATTTATGAATTCTATAAAGCGCATGGGATTAAAACTGAAATCATGGGGGCAAGCTTCCGTAGTATTGAACAGGTCCTGGGCCTCAGCGGTTGTGATCTACTGACTGTCGCACCAAACTTGCTGGAACAACTGGAAAATGATCAGCGTGAAGTTCAGGCTCAGCTTTCAGCCAAAGATATTCAATCTCAAGGTGAACTGAATCCAATCAGTCATGCCGATTTTGATGCGCAACTGAAACAGGACCAGATGGCCAGTGAATTACTGCAAGGTGGTATCGATGGCTTTATCAAAGCCCGTGAACAACTGGCGGCTTTATTAAAGGAAAGTTTTTTGAGCACCACCTAAATTCACAGCGAATTTATAGAATTTCTCCAAGCCGATGTTGCTATAATGCCGCATCGGCTTTTTTCATTTTTGCGAGTTCTTCGTGTTTGGTATCACAGATCTAACGACCTTTATTATTGGGACAACGTTAATTGTGTTACTGCCGGGGCCGAATTCCCTCTATGTCATGTCAATTGCCTCCCGCTTTGGCATCAAGACCGGTTATATGGGTGCCTTAGGGGTTTATACCGGTGATCTGATTCTGATCCTATGTACGGCGTTAGGCGCAGCCTCCTTACTCCATACGTTCCCCGTGCTGTTTATTGCCCTGAAAATTATCGGTGCTGTTTATCTCAGTTATCTTGGGATCAAACTGATCATTGCCGCCTATCAGACTTTCTTTCCGAAACAGTCGTCACAATGTGTTCAGATTAAAAAGGCTACTTCTGAAACTGTCGAGTCGATTCAGCCTTTCCGTACAGCATTAACAATCAGTGTTTTAAATCCTAAAGCGATTCTGTTCTACCTGTCTTTTTTCGTGCAGTTTGTTGATCCTGTTTACCCTTATCCGGCACTGACTTTTGCACTCTTGGCTTTAATCCTGCAACTGATCAGCATGACCTACCTTTCAATCCTGATCTTTTCCGGGGTCAAACTCGCGAGCTATTTCAACCAGAATTATAAATTGACGGCTGGCGGGGTTGCTTCAGTAGGAATTCTCTTCTGCGGGTTCGGAATTAAACTGGCGACTTCAACCTTCTAAAAATTAGCAGCTTTCTGGCAAGAGCAGCGCTTTCAAAAATTGTTAAAAACATTGTGTTGATATATGAAAAGCGTATGATTTAAACGCATTTAAAAATAGTGTCATGGATGATGCCTAAACTTTTACAAGATCTCTCCTTTCCTGCCATCATGGCGGGTTTTATTACCTGCATGATTGGGATCAGCGTATCCGCGGTACTGGTCATTGAAGCAGCCCAAAGCCTGGGTGCAAATGCAGCGCAAATCAGTTCCTGGTTATGGGCACTCGGTATAGGTATTGGGGTTTCCGGCTTTCTGCTTTCCTGGAAATATCGTTATCCGATTTCCACCGCCTGGTCGACAGCCGGTCTAGCGTTAATTATTGCCTCCGCAGGCCATTACAGTCTGGCCGAAGCGATTGGCGCTTTTCTGATTTGCGGTATCCTGATTGCCTGTCTGGGATTTTTCGGAATATTTGACCGGATTTTTCAGTTTATTCCACAAAGTCTGACCAGTGCCATGCTGGCTGGTGTCTTACTGAAATTTGGTATTTCAGTATTTGGCAGCCTGCAACAATCCTGGGGCTTTGTACTTACCGTACTGGCCATTTATCTCATTTCTAAAAAGCTCAGTACCCGTTATAGCATTGTCATTACCGTACTGCTTGCAATTGTACTCTGTCCGTTCTTTATCGATTTTACACTTCCTCATTTGAACTGGAGTATCGCTCAGCCTGTATGGACCACGCCAGAATTTAGCCTGCAAGCTATTTTAGGACTAGCTCTTCCGCTGATGGTGATTAATCTGGCATCGCAATATTTACCAGGCCTGGCTGTAATTAAAAGTTATGGCTATCCACCCAAGGTAAATTCGATTTTAGGTTGGACGGGCCTCACTCAAGCACTACTCGCTCCCTTTGGCTGTTTCAGTGTTAATCTTGCCGCGATTAGCGCAGCAGTCAGTCTGGATGCACAGGCACATCCTGATCCGGCTAAACGTTATATCGCGGGTATGAGCTGTGGTCTGTTTTATATCCTGATGGGTTTCTTCGCTGCGACCCTGACCAGCTTATTGATGGCTTTTCCAGGTATTCTGATTACGGTTCTGGCTGGCATTGCCCTGTTTGGCACCATTGGCCATAACATCGCACTGGCTTTTCAGGACAGTCATGACCGGGAAGCCGCACTGATGACCTTTCTGTTCAGTGCATCCAATATCCAGTTTTTTGGAATAGGTTCAGCTTTCTGGGGCCTACTGCTTGGTTTGATGGTTTATTTACTATTTAGGCTTAAACCTCAGCTGGCTTAGACTTATATCTATCTCTTTTAATGTCCTGCCGTTTGAGAAAACAGATTAATGACCACTACACTGGAAATAATCAGGGCAATACCAATAAAAGCAGGAAGATCCAGCGCCTGCTTAAATACAATATAACCGACAATGGCCGTGAGAATGATCCCGACACCGGCCCAGATCGCATAAGCAATGCCTAAAGGAATCACCTTAATCACCTGAGACAGCAAATAAAACGCGATACAGAATAAAACAACCACCGCTAAAGAAGGCCACAAACGGGTAAAGCCTTCAGATTTCACTAGAAATGTAGATCCAGTGACTTCAGCAATTATAGCCAAACCCAATAAGAGATGTGCCCAAGTTGCAGGATTCATTTTTTCACTCTCCAAATTTATCTTTCCTAGACCAAAACTTAGTTATGGTCTTAAGAAATAAATTTTTTATAAGTTTATGTTGAGGGGCGAAAGCTGATGCAAAAAATCCAGCGTCTTGATAAAAGTCTGCTGACTTTCTTTCTTGCCCATAAAGAACTGATATTCATGAATCAGCCAAGCTTTAGATTCGGGATAAAAAACTTCTGTTACTGGAACCTGCTGCGCTTTTAAAGCTTTGATAAAAGGCAAGGATTGGGTGTCGGTCAGAAAATCCTTGTTGCCCCCGCTAATGAATACTGGCGGATAAGATGGCGTAATATACTGGATTGGAGAAATACGTTTGAGAAACTCGGTATCATTTTTACGATCCCCTGTATAGGCCTGAATCAGGCTATATACTCCCCACTCTACGATCTTCATTTCATCAGGTGCGGTACTGGCAAATGACTCCAGGTCATAAATACCGCAGTGCAGAATCAGACCTTTAAGCTGGGATGGTTGCAGATAAGGCTGAAAATTAGATTGTTTGGCGAAGTCTGGATTTGTTAGAAGCGCAGCATAATGGCTGGCCATATTCGCTCCGGCAGAATCTCCGGCCAGATATAAATTTTCGGCATCAATCTGGTATTCGGCTGCATGTTGAGTAATGAACTCCAAGGCCTGATCAATCTGATGTAACTGGCTTGGATAAATGGCTTGAGGTGCAAACTGATATTGGACCGATACCACGTTATAACCTTGCGCAGCCAGAAGTTTAAAATAACCTCGGGCATGTTCTTTTGAACCAGAAATCCAGCCACCACCATGAATCCACACAATAGTTGGTTGAGGGCCAATACTTTCGATATTTTGTGGTTGATACAGATCCAGAGATAGTTTTTGCTGCGGTTCATAGACAATATTCTGATGCACGATGACCGAACCTGGTGCATAGCGATCCATCACCTTTTGCTGCATCCCTGTGGTCAAATTAAAAGCACTGGCAATGACCCGGCTGTTCTGTACAGTATTTTGACAGCCTGCCAGAATAATTGAACAGAACAACAATAAATGAATAGCAAAAAACCTCAAAACCTTCCCCCTCGATCAGCCCAAAAATAAGCTCAGGCAGTTTAAACCATCCCCAGAAAAACAGCGTCATTTATCCTGTTATTTTTGATCAATAAAACCTGAATCCCTAGTTTTTTGCTCTGTTTTTTCTTTCATCAAATCTCTGCATTTATGTGAAAATACCTGTAATTTAAAGATTTTTTTCCATTTTTCAGCTTTTTGCAATTGCACCCATGGGTACATTGTGCTATCAATAAATCAGAGCGTAAAAAACACACAACATACGGAGAAAAATCATGGCTTACCAACATATTTTAGTCCCAGTAGACGGTTCAGATATTTCCTTTTCTGCAGTTCGACATGCAGCCAAAATTGCCAAGGCATTTGGCAGTAAACTTTCCCTGATTAGCCTGATTGCAGAAGACCCTTTTACTGAAGCTGACTTCTACTACAGTTCAACGATTATGAAAGAGTATTTTGCTCAGGCTCATGCCAATGCAAAAAATGCCCTAAAAGAAGCCACTGCAATTGCAGGCAGTGAAGGTATAGAAGCAGATTCCCGCATTGTGACTGGCCTGGTGAATGCCGAACATATTGCTGAGACTGCAGAGGAAACCCAGGCTGATCTAATCGTCATGGGTTCACACGGCCGTAAAGGCTTCCAGAAAATGATTCTGGGCAGCTTTGCACAGGATGTTCTTGGCGCCAGTCAAATTCCGGTGTTAATCGTTAAAAAATAATCTGATTTGCGCATCTTCAAGGTGCGCAATTTTTTCAGGCAGTGTTTCTGTCTGAACCCTTCTACAGTAAACCTCCATTTTCTAAATGATCATTTCACTGCATATTCTAAAAATGAGGAAGCACCATGCAAAACTATGAACATATTCTTGTCGCACTCGATGAATCCTCGATGTCCTATGCTGCAGCTGAACATGCCCGTGAGCTGGCCAAAGCTTTTAATAGTAAGGTGACATTGGTCAGTATTATTGCTGTAGACCCATTTAAAGGCGTGGACTTTTATAAGGTTGCTCCCGCAGTCACTGACTATTTCATGCAGGCAGAACAACATGCACTGGATCTTTTAAATGAGATTAAGGCAAATTTTGTGCATGATGGTACACAAGTCACGACCAAGATCATTCATGGTATGGCACCTTCTGAAGGAATTCTTCAGGCAGCGCAGGAAGTTCCGACCGATCTGATTATCATGGGATCACATGGCCGTAAAGGTCTGCAAAAACTGATGCTGGGCAGCGTGGCACAGAATGTCCTTTCCCAGTCCGAGATTCCGGTATTGATTGTGAGACCTTAACGTAACCCAGACAACAAAAAAGCCTGCGATGCAGGCTTTTTTTAGCGAACTTTTTGATTCAGTTCGTTCAGGAAGAGTTCAGCATCCAGCTGGCTATTAAATACTTTTTTGTATTCTCCAGCTTGCTGAATAGAATGCGGTGTATATTGAAGGGAGATTTCAAACAGACCAGTCGCAGCATTTCTGCTGACATGAACCGCAATAATATGCCGAGTATTTAAATAAAAACCATCTTCGATTTTCACTAACATCTTGAATAAGACCTCTAGTATATCAATTTGAAGATTTCTTCATGTTTAATAGAAAAGTATAGTTTTACTTTCCTATCTAGCCTCTTACTGTAAACCTTTTATGTGACTGATTTCACATTATAGTATTTTAAATGCGCTTAAATTCACCATTTAAAATAAGTCAATAATAAAAAGCCGGATCAGTTGATCCGGCTTTTTACATAACGATCTTATACGCTTAACATACTGTTCAATGTCTCTGAGACATTTTTCGATTTCACCTGTGGTTTTAAAGCTTCAAGTTGTGCTTTGACTTCACTGCGTTGTGGTTCAATCAGGGTATACCAGCGTGAAAGCACCTGAAGTAGACGTGAACCGACAATCGGGTTTTTCTGATCCAGATATTTCGCCAGCTCGATATAATGCTGCACACCAAAGCTCCAGGTATTGACCGGATTGGCATTCAAACCGCCACTCACCGCACGGATACGGTTTGGCACTTTCAAGTCATAATCCGCATGCTCAGTGAGTGCTTTAATTGTTTCTGCAGTCGCTTTTGGATGAGCTGCTTGCAGCATGAACCATTGATCCAGTGCCAGTGCTTCATCTTTAAAGCGGTTATAGAAATCATCCAGGAATGCTTTGGCTTGAGGCGCATCATTCCATACCAGCACACGCAAGGCACCCAAACGTTCAGACATATTGCCTGTATTTTGGTATTGCTGCTCTGCCAGTTCAAATGCACTTTCATCACCTTGACGTGCAATCAGCATCAACATGATATTTTTCAGTGCACGCACACCCATCGCCTGAGAGAAATCTGACTGCAGCTCAGGATCCAGACTCAGATAGATTTCTTTAGCTGTTGCTCCAAAGGCACGTGCCAATTTATGCAGCAAGGCATCACGTTTTTCCTTGATCATGGCTGGATTATAGTCTGTATCAATACGGCTACCCAGGTAACCTTCAGCCGGTACATCAAACAGACGGGAAGCCAATAACGGATCTTTTTGAATCAGATCAGGCAAGGTATTTAGCATTGCCTCGATATAGATTTCAGAAGGTTGATCATCCAACAAAATGCGTTCTAATAAAGTCTGGGTCGCCTGCCACTGGTTAAAACCATTGGTTTCATATTGCAACAGGAACGCCAGTTCTTGTTCAGAGTAATCAAAATGCAGATCAACGGGTGCAGAGAAGTTACGTAGTAAAGAAACCACCGGCTTGCTGGTTAGACCGCTAAACTCGATGGTCGCTTCATCCTGATCAAACAGATACACCCCATCTTTGACGCCATTTTCAAATAAGGCATCAGTGTGCAGGCTCAGCTGCTCGCCTGTAGCCGCATCAAACAAAGCCAAAGCCACTGGAATCGGAACAGCTTTCAGATTCGGATATTTCGGATGAGCTTTCAGACTTTGCTTAAAGCGAAGACGATAAGTTTGTGTATCTGCATCATACTCACCTTTAGCGACCAGTTTCGGTGTACCTGGCTGGTTATACCAAGTCAGGAAGTTTGATAGATCTACCCCTGAACCGGCAGTCAAGGCAGCTACCCAGTCTTCAACCGTTACGGCCTGACCATCATGACGGCGGAAATATTCATCTGTACCTTGACGGAATTTTTCTTTACCGAGCAAAGTCGCCATCATACGGTTAATTTCCGCACCTTTTTCATACACGGTCGCCGTATAGAAGTTATTAATTTCTACAAAATGATCCGGTCGCGGTGGATGCGATAAAGGACCAGAATCTTCCGGGAACTGATGCGCTTTTAGTACTGCCACATCATCAATACGCTGTACGGCAGCAGACTGTAGATCTTCCGAGAAAGACTGATCACGGAATACAGTCAAACCTTCTTTCAGACATAGCTGGAACCAGTCACGGCAAGTAATCCGGTTACCTGTCCAGTTATGGAAATATTCATGGGCAATCACTGATTGCACACGCATGATGGCAGCATCAGTTGTATATTCTTCATCAGCCAATACGCATGAGGTATTGAAGATATTCAAGCCTTTATTTTCCATCGCACCCATGTTAAATGCGCTGGTTGCTACGATCATGTAATTGTCGAGATCATATGGCAGACCATAATGCTCTTCATCCCAACGCATGGAATGCTTTAAAGCTTCCATCGCGATTTTGCATTTTGGAATGTCTTTTTCTTCAGCATAGATTTCCAGTGCAACATCACGACCCTCTGATGTGGTATAGCGATCTTTCATCACTGCCAGATCACCGATTACGCAGGCAAATAAATAGCTCGGTTTCTTGGTCGGATCCTGCCAAAGCGCATAGTGACGGTTTTTATCCACTTCGCCGGTTTCGATTAGGTTACCGTTAGCCAGTAGAACCGGATACTTTTTGTCAGCTTCGACACGAGTGGTAAATACAGACAATACATCTGGGCGGTCTGGATAGAACGTAATTTTACGGAAACCTTCCGGCTCATTTTGAGTCACGAACAGATCTGAACTGGCCTGATACAGACCTTCCAGCATGGTATTGCTTTCTGGATGAATCTTGACCACTGTTTCAATAGTCGCCTGATCTGGAGCATTGCTAATCACCAGTTGCTCAGCATCTAGAATATAATCTGATGCATTTAGTGGCTGACCATTTAACTGGATTGATTGCAGTTCCAGGTCACGACCAAGCAATACCAGATCACCTGCTGTTTGACGCTGCATCTCCAGTTTGCTGCTGACCAGCGTATGATCGTCATAGACTTGAATATTCAGGTCGATTGAATCTACAACAAAAGAAGGTTTTTGATAGTCTTTTAAATAAATGGTTTGATCTGCTTCGATCACCGGATTCGCCGCGATATTCATATAATGTCCTGATCCTTTTTGCACAGCTTCTAAGGCAAAAGATTGTCAATGCATTGATCATACGCCTTGATCTTGAACCTGTCTGTGCGTTTCATTTGTATTGTATATGGGAATAATTACTGATCTTTTCAATTGAGCTACATCAAAATATACGATAATCGCCTTATATTTGCCCGATATCTAAAATCCCCATCTCTAAAACAACTTAAAGATAAAATAAAAAAAGCTTTCATCTGCACTGTATGATTCCTCTATGCATGATTCCTGCACATGCAAAGTATTATTCCAATATGAAAAATTACTGCCTGGGTTCAGGACAACCTTATATCTAATTTAGATGCTGGGCGCTGCAAAACCTGACTTCTAAAAGATTAAGTTCTGGTTAATCTGCGTTCCAAATTTCATTTTAAATGCACAAATGACATGCACCAGTTTGAATGCATTTTGCATCACCCAACAGCAATGGCAGGATTCAAAGAAAGATATATGCCAAGTTTTCGGCTAATATCATATTTTTTTACATTTTCTTATGTGCTTGATTTAAAAATATATAATTTATGATTAATAGCAATTCCGAAATATTGATTAAAAAATGAGCATAGTTTTTGCTACAGTTTAAGTGTGTTTTCTCCAAGCGCAAAGACTCCAAAAATAACGACAACAAAGAAATTGAGGTGAGCTATGTATTTAAAACAGCATGTGGTACGGATTGAAAATCTTAAAATACTTCAGGTTCTGGATCAGGCCAATATTGATCATAAAGTCATTGCCCTGTTTATGAGTTCTGAGGGCGTTCAGCTACAAGCGCATGAGGTCAGTGCGATTCTGAATACTTATGATGCACTTGGTGCCAAAAAGGTTCCATCCAAAAAAGTGCAGGCGTTGATTCAAGCGAAACATCAGGGAGAGGAAGACGAAACATTACCATGCCCTGTTTAAAAACGATGATCCAGTTTTCTTGAATACAGGGCTACTTCGGTAGCTCTGTTCGTTTAAAGGCTCTCTTCTCCTGAAAATCTGCTGCATTAAAAATATTCTCAAATGACGCGTGACTTTGATGAGCTGTGTATAATCGCAGTTTCTCTTTATTCTGGAGTTGTGCGCAATCATGGTATTCAACGTTCTGCAAAAACAGCTTGATGAAAGTACGCAGTGCCCGTTATGTAAGGCCTCCATGTACTGGATCGAGGCAGAACAGTATGATCAGGACATTACTTATCATGAATGCAGCCACTGCCAGCATCAGCTCTATACCGACCAGAAACATAACTGTTATTGCGATCAGTGTCTGGCTCAGCGTAAACGTATGCTGAAAGAAGTCCGTTTACAGGAAAACCGGAAATTTCATAAAAAACAGGATCGGCATGAATATGAGCTCAATCAGCTCAGCTTTATTAATAAACTGTTTCTGCTCTCGATTCTGGATGAACAGGTTCAGGAACATAGCCAGCATCAGGAATATATTGACTGGCATGCCATTAAATATTATTCCATCAGCCCGAATTACCTGTATCAGCATGGTCTGGTCAAAAATCTGCTGAAAGACCAGATTCTAGTTCCTAGAGATATTCAACAAGAGAATCAGCAGTACTATATTAATGTACGTCTGGATGGCTATTCTGAGCCAAGCCTGTTTAGTATTACCCAGCAATTGCGTTACTGGTTCTATGAAAATCTGAGCAAAGGCGTACCTTTTAAAAGTGCGGATGAAGTCAAAGATGCACTGTATTGTCTGCTGTATCAGGAAGTCATTCAATTCGCACAGTTCTATTGCCGTAGCTGGGGTATCCAGATTGCGGGCAATCAAAGTTTTCAGGCTTTCTGCCATCGCCTGCTCGATGTTTTGGCTGTGGGACAGATTTATTATCTGGTGCAATCGGCCCTCGAATATCTGTATCAGCAGAAAGCTTTAAAACCACGAAATGAAAATTTCATTAATACCAATTTACTGAAAAAGACCCTACAGCAATATCGGGAACGTTCAGTGAATGAAAAATGGGAAACCTCTATCCTGCCTCGTCCACCGCAATTGCCTTTGAGCAAGATGAGCAGCATCCTGTTTTTCCGCTTCCTGGGTTATGATGAAAATATTTTCTTCCAGCCGGTCTGGCGTTCATGGCAAAAGATTGAACCACGCCTGAAATTTTATTCACAAAAACGCTGTATGCATTGCGGCTCACAAGAGCTTACTGTTGAATATGATGCCAGTGATTATGTCAGCCTGTTATGCCGTAACTGCAAACATCAAGACCATTATTTTACCCGCTAAGCATTTAGCAGCTCTATTCATATTTGAAAGATCAGGATGATGAATACTTCCGTGCAACAATTACAAAATACTCTTTTCGATCAGATCTGTGAAGCCTGGTCATTGCTTCAAGAGCAGCAACCCTTGGTGCATGTGATGACCAATGCGGTGGCCAGCAATTATGTGGCCAATATCTTGCTGGCTGCGAATGCTTCGCCCGCTATGATTGATAATCCTTTTGAAGCAGAGAGCTTTGTCAAAATTGCTGGAGCACTCAGTTTAAATTTGGGAACGCCGACTACCGAACAGGTCGAGGCGATGCAGATCGCTGCTAAAACAGCACACAGTATCCAAAAGTCATGGGTACTAGATCCTGTTGGTTATGGAAATGTACTGCATTGGCGTTCAGGTGTTGTGGATCAGCTCATGACCTATCAACCCACAATTTTACGGGGGAATGCTTCAGAAATTGGTGCTTTGGCAGGGAAAAATATTGAGTCCAAAGGCGTCAATAGCACTGTCGATAGCTCAGAAGTCTATCTACAGGCGCAGGCCTTACTGGAACAATGTGAATGTATCGCTATTTCAGGTGAGTCTGATTACATCATTTCCAGAGATTATCCGGTGATTCAGGTTTTAGGCGGTTCATATTTACAGCCGCGCGTCACAGCAACTGGATGTGCCCTAGGGGCCCTGATTGCAGCGTATAGTGCAGTAAGTTCTCCTGCGATCGCAGCGCTCTCTGCTCATGTTCATTTTGCAATCGCCGGTCAATTGGCTTTTGCCAAAGCACCGACCTTAGGCCAGTTTAATGCTGCATTTACCGATGAGATCCATCAATTGAATATAGAAACGATCCGTCAATATGCAGACTTTCGGATTTTGGCGGATTAAGCATCAGTCGGGTGTTTTATAATGAACACATAGAACACCCTATTACACTATTCAACTTATTTTTAGATAATTAAATTCAGCCCTAATCTGGCAAAAATAATTTTTCAAGCGCTCAAGCTGAGTATTGTGTAAGCTTTGGATGAGCTTTTGTATCTCGAATTTGACTAATATCTTTCAAAATTACGTGAAATATATATTTTACCACTTAGTCAAATTCACACTTATTTTTAAACTTTATTTAAATTTGTTTAATAATTCTAAATAAAGCATGTCTGGATTTTGATACTTCAGTAAGATTTATTACTTCTAAACCTGTAAAACCTATTACACATTCTTGGCTTCCGAAATATTCAATACTCCATTTAGCCTGAAGAATAAGCTTAGGTGAGCATTAATATCTAAGTCATAAATAATATTCAATAAAAGAGTCAGTTGCCCTTAAGCAACTGACTCAAAAAATAATCAAGACAGGCGATTAACCCTGATAATGGATACTCACCGACTTAATCCGGTTATTTTCGATTTCCATTACCTGGAATTGAATACCTTGGTAGTTCAGTTCAGTGCCTACCTCGACCACACTATTGGTTTTATCCAGAATCAGACCGGCAACACTGATATAGCCTGCATCTTCATCAATCAGATCCAGCATACCGAGCTCAAGTTCTAACTGGTACAAATCCAGCATACCAGATGCAATCCAGTGTGTATCATCAACTTTGACCAGATCCAGCTGCTCATCGGCATCCGGGAATTCACCGGCAATTGCCTCAAACACATCTAGCGGTGAAATCAGACCTTGTACATGACCAAATTCATCGCTTACCAGCACCAGAGAGCCTTTTGAGGTACGTAAGGTATTAATCGCGTCAATCACCTTCATTCTTTCAAAGATATAGATAGGGCGATGACGCTTGATCAAAGCTTTTAACTCTTCCGGTTCATCCAGTACATCTAACAGCTCTTTGGCACGAACGATGGTAATCACCTTATCCAGACTGCCCCGACAAACCGGAAACAGGCTGTGGGGTACAGACAGGATTTTTTCACGGATTTGTTCCGGACTATCCTCCAGATCGACCCAGGAAATCTGACTTCGTGGGGTCATGATCGATGCTACAGAACGCTCTGCCAAGGTCAATACCCCGCCAATCATATAGCGTTCTTCATCCGCAAAGGTTTCCTGTGCTTCATGCTGAGTAGTACTGGTGGTTTCAAGCTTAGCGCCCATCAGTTGGAGAATACTGTTAGCAGTGCGATGACGCAACGGAATCTTGGCTTCATGTTTCGCAGCATTGCGCTGACTAAACTGGTTAAAGGCTTCAACTGCAATTGCAACGCCAATACCAGAATAGATGTAACCTTTCGGAATATGGAAACCGAAACCTTCTGCCATCAGGCTGATCCCGATCAGTAGCAGGAAGCTCAAACACAGAATCACGACCGTAGGATGACGATTCACAAAGTCAGTCAATGGTTTAGACGCCAATAACATCACGGCCATCGCGATAATCATGGCCGCCATCATGACATAGATATTATCGACCATACCTACGGCGGTAATCACCGAGTCCAGTGAAAATACGGCATCCAGTATGACAATCTGAGCCACAACTGCTGTAAAGCCTGCATATGCCACCTTGGTCGTAACCTGTATTTCAGGCTTGCCTTCAATTTTTTCATGAAGTTCGGTAACAGCTTTATAGAGCAGGAATAAACCACCAAAGAGCAGAATCAAATCCCGTCCGGAGAAGGTCCAGTTAAATAATTGAATAAGCGGTTGAGTCAAGGTGACTAACCAAGAGATCGCGAACAACAGACCTAAACGCATCAGCAAGGCTAAGGATAGACCGATCACACGGGCCTTATCACGCTGTTCAGGGGGAAGTTTCTCAGCCAGAATGGCAATAAAGACTAGGTTATCAATACCTAAAACGATTTCGAGAATAATAAGAGTAATTAAACCAACCCAAATTCCGGGATCTAATAAAAATTCCATTAGAACACCATCCCATTTGAGTATGTAAGCAACGAATATGGAAGATCAACGCACGGCGAGGGATCCATTTAATTTAACCTTTTCGACTTAAGATGTATCTATTATGCATAAACTTATGATTTTTGAACAATAAAATTTATGAAAAACTGTTGCACCGCTTTGCCTCTCCTCATTCTAAAATCTTTTAATTTTCAAATCATTGGCCTGAATCTGTTATGTTCTACATAACTCATTACAAATTAAAGAAAATTTAGGCTTCTTTTTGACCCTAAGCGCATTAAATCTAACTGATAGAAGCCTGAGATATAAATTACTGTTTCTCTTAATATTCATATCTAATCATGCATCATAAAATATTGAATCATCCACTATCCGACTAAGTCCATTAAATCCACTTATCTAAAGACATATTTTAAATATGGATTTTTTTATTAAAATAGTTCATACACGTTATAAATAGTTAGTCGTGGGATCAAAAAGATGCATAAGTTTCTCATCCAAAACGGTTTTATTCGATGGGTAACCAACTTAAATGTACTTGCTCTAGCTTTCGATCAGATTTGAGAAATCCGAATCTGCATCGTGCTACAGATTAAAAAATGTATCAGAGCATTCATTTAAAACAGCATCGATTTTGAATTGTATTTCCGCATACTCACCAAAAGTAATATATGCGCAGGTCGGCCATTTATCCATATGGTTTGCCAATCTAGTTCTTATTCAGACTCTAAATTTAATCTGGAGTCTTAAGATTTGCATGTCATATCAATGCCATTCATCTGGATAAAGACAGTTACAATTTGCCCCGATTGATCTACAACACGTAAATCACCTGATTTTTTTGGTGTTAAGAAGATCTAACAAATGCAATCTCGTTAACATTTTAAAAATAAAGGTTGAAACATGTATAAACTTTTACATAAAATGTCAGTGCCCTAGAAAAATAAATAAAAGGAACATTTCATGACTAAAAAATATGCAAAATTTTTACCTTGTGCAGAAGACTTTAATTTAGAAAACTTTCCATACTACTGGGTGACTCAAGTTCATGCCCAATATGTCCTAAATGTAGATCATGCACTTAAAAAGTATGGTGTCGATAATTCACGTCGCCGTATCTTGCTTGCTCTTAAAGCCAAACCACATGCCAGCGTTTCTGACCTGTCAGAAATGGTCGTATCTAAAATGTCGACAACCACCAAGATCGTTTATCGCTTAAAAGATGAAGGTCTGGTTGAAACCTATTCCTGTGAAGACGATGCTCGTATTACCCGTGTCGCGCTGACTGAAAAAGGAATGGAAATGACACATAAAATTAATGACCTGACCAATGTTGTACTGGAACAGTCATTTGAAGGGCTAACCCCATTACAAATTGAAAAAACCATGGAAAGCTTACGCCATATCTTTAAAAATTTGGCTCGTTAAGTATTTTTCAATTTTGAATTTAGCTGGCGAGATCAATAACACCTTTTATAATAATTAACGATCCGCCATTGCTTTCTAGGTTTTAGGAATCAAAAAAGTTCAGCTGTGGACTGGCTTTTTTGATTCTTTCTTTTGGTACATGTGAACATTCGAACTCCTCTACTGGAAATCCCTGTACAAAGCTGCGAATATCCGGTTGCGTGAGATTCAGCCATTCATGTAAACGTTCGTGCGGAATCACAATAACTGAACGTTTAATATTCCCCGGCTCATGAAACTCTTTCATCATGGGATGGTCTATTGCATCCATCGTAATCATACTAGCCGAACGTACGATTTCATCCTGCACCCGAGCAATTTCATACAGTGCCGCAATAAAGGTCGCTTTTCCATCTTTACGTCTGACGCCCCAGCGTTGTGGTTTATTATCAAAATACTTTGACTCATAAAATTCCGAGACGGGAATCACACCAAATTTACATTTGGCTGTCGCTTCTGCAAAGGTTGGTTTTTGCAGCAAAGTTTCATTTCTGGCATTGTAGGTTTTTGTCCCAATCGTTTTATCCTCTGCCCATTTGGGAATAAAGCCAAAGTTAACCGAGCGCCATTCCAGACCTTGATCAGATTGAAATAACAAGGGGGTAGCATAATTCGGATAGACTTCTTCCGGATATTCAAAGGGAATTTCCGGTAAGCCCAGATCATGTATTTGCTGCGAAGTTAAAGGCTTAAAGTTGGCACACATGCTTAATCAGACAGATCACTTGATGCTCTGATTATAGCTTGATGCCAAGCTTAAACCTGTATGGATTATGGATAAGTTTCTATCATTTAATATTATTCACTGGGTACAGTCAGCCAGTGAGTACGGGTGAATTCCTCAAAAATCCAGCGTCCATTAAAACGCCCAAGCCCAGAGTTTTTCTCCCCCCCAAACGGAGCATTAGCCTGATCTGCCACACTAATACCATTGATATGGGTCATACCGATATCAAGCTGTTCTGTAAAATGAACACCACGTTCAATATTCGAGGTACAAACCGCACTGGATAAGCCAAAACGGGTATCATTGGCCAGCTTTAAGGCATGTGCTTCATCACGAGCTTTCAGTACTGGCAGAATCGGTCCAAAACTTTCTTCCTGAGCCAGTGGAGATTCAGGTGCTACCCCAGTAAAGATATGTGGATAGACCAGATTACCTTCTATCCCCCCTTCGTATACCAGCTCTGCACCCTGCTCTTTTGCACTTTGAATAATCTGCTGATGTTTTTTGATCTGACTCTGATTGATGATCGGCCCAATGATGGTCTCTTCTAGATTTGGATCACCCACAGCAACAGTTTTCACTCGCTCTAAAAGTTTTTCCACATAGGCATCATGAATAGACGCATCGACAATGACCCGATTGGTGCTCATACAGATTTGCCCCTGATGCATAAAGCGTCCCATGATTGTCAGTTCTACTGCCAGCTCAAGATCAGCATCATCCAGAATCACCAGTGGCGCATTTCCGCCCAGTTCCAGCGCCAGACGTTTAATTCGAGGGCTGGCTAAGGCTTTACTTCCTACATTCTGTCCGACTTCAGTAGAGCCCGTGAATGAGATCATTTTTGGAATCGGATGTTCGACAAAATAATCACCGATTTCACTGCCTGCACCTGAAATCACATTGAGCACACCTGCGGGTAAACCAGCTTCTTCAAACAATTTGCCTAATAAGGTTCCACCTGTCACTGGTGTATCACTTGCTGGCTTGAGTACCACACTATTTCCACAGGCAATCGCTGTTGCTACCGAACGCATGGATAAATGAAATGGAAAATTCCATGGGCTAATGACACCAATCACACCCAAGGGTTTACGCAGTACCAGACTTTTACGTTGGGGATCTTTGCTCTCCAGCTGTTCAGTCTTGATCTGCTCCGGAAATTTCTGACTTTCCTGAATAATGGATAAAGCAGCGCCAACTTCCAGACCCGCTTTAAAACGGGTACTTCCAGACTCAAGAATTAACCAGTCAATAATTTCATCTTGGCGTGCCTGAATCACCTGTTGTAGTTTTTGCAGGATTTGCTGTCTTAACTCAACTGATTTAATAGCACCCTGCTGAAAGGCTTTATCAGCTGCAGCATAAGCCGCATCCACATCTGCTGTACTGGCAGACTGCAAAGTAAAGATCGTATCTTGGGTGTAGGGATTCAGATTCTGAATCATTTTCTGGGAACGGCCGGGTTGCCACTGACCCGCAATAAACTGCTGATCCAAATGTTGATATGCCATGCTGTTCTTCCCTGCAATTTATTGATTTGCTTTTACTTTAGCAGAGCCATTTCAGGATGGAAGTGACAGCGACGAATTGTTACGCTTTTATCTTTAGCTTTATAAGTAAGTGGAACTTACTGATGCATGATTCTCTTTTATCGCAGTTTAAATCTTCCAGTACATCAGCCAAAATACGATTCTTAGAAATTAAAATTGCGAATTAAACTGAGTCTTAAATATCATGATTCAAAGCTCTACAGCTACCCAGCATGAGGAACTGTAAACGCTCATAGGAATACCGACTGGCAGATATAAAGCTACTGTTTAACAGATAATTATTATTAAAATTTTCTTCTGTGACATTGTTCTGTTTTAGGTGTTCAGTCAGTTAGTTTACCTTCCAAAAGAACATTTTTATCCTTAGATCTTTTTTAAGAGCAATAAAAAAGCCTCCGAAGAGGCTTTTTTTCAAGTTACAGGATTAGTCACCTGTATAACCTTTAAGTTTTAAACGAGCTGCATGTAGAAGCGGCTCTGTATAGCCTGATGGCTGTTCACCACCTTTGAAGATCAGATCAGAAGCAGCCTGGAATGCAATGCTGTTGTCAAAGTCAGCAGCCATTGGCTTGTACAGTGGATCATTCGCATTTTGCTCATCCACAATTTTCGCCATGCGTTGCATTACTTCTTCAACCTGTTCACGCGTTACAATTCCGTGACGTAACCAGTTTGCAACGTGCTGAGAAGAAATACGTAAAGTTGCACGGTCTTCCATCAAGCCCACATCATTGATGTCTGGAACTTTAGAACAACCTACACCCAGATCAACCCAACGAACGACATAACCCAAGATACCTTGGCAGTTATTTTCCAGTTCTTTCAGTTTCTCTTCTTCAGACCAGTTAGTATCAGTTGCAAGAGGTGGAGTTAACAAATCATCTAAAGGCAATGCTTCAGTTGCAAGAAGTTCCTGCTGACGGTTCGCTACATTAATTTGATGGTAGTGAATCGCATGAATCACTGCACCTGTTGGAGATGGAACCCATGCACAGCTTGCGCCTGCTTCAGGATGTTCAGTCTTGGTTTTGTACATGTCTAACAGCATGTCTGGTTTTGGCCACATGCCTTTACCAATCTGTGCTTTACCACGTAGACCAGTTTGCAGACCTACCATCACATTGCGGTTTTCGTAAGCTGGGAACCATTTTTGGCCTTTGATTTCGCCTTTACGAACGAACGGACCTGCTTCCATGAAGGTATGGATTTCATCACCTGTACGATCCATGAAACCGGTGTTAATGAAGATGGTACGGTCTTTTGCCTGAGCAATACAGTTTTTCAGGTTAACCGAAGTACGACGCTCTTCATCCATGATACCGATTTTCAGGGTTTTTGCAGGTAAGCCAAGCGCCTGTTCAGCACGCTCAAACAATTCTACTGCAAATGCAACTTCTTCTGGACCGTGCATTTTTGGCTTAACGATGTACATAGAACCGGTACGTGAGTTCTTGATCGTGTTCTCACCACGAATATCAGCCACAGAAAGCAATGGAGTAACCAATGCATCCATAATGCCTTCGTAAATCTCTTCGCCATCTACAAGGATCGCCGGGTTTGTCATCAAGTGACCAACGTTACGAAGCAGCATCAATGAACGACCATGAACCTTGGTCTCACCGCCTTCAACATTTTTGAAAGTACGGTCAGCATTGAGTTTACGGGTAATGGTCTTGCCATTTTTCTCGATAGACTCTTCAAGCGTACCTTTCATCAAGCCTAACCAGTTACGGTAGCCTTCTACTTTTTCTTCAGCATCAACTGCTGCAACAGAGTCTTCCAAGTCCTGAATCGTCGTTACAGCTGCTTCAAGCA
The DNA here is from genome assembly GCF_013419565.1 of Acinetobacter sp. YH12072. Lineage (NCBI taxonomy): Bacteria > Pseudomonadati > Pseudomonadota > Gammaproteobacteria > Moraxellales > Moraxellaceae > Acinetobacter > Acinetobacter sp. YH12072. Next base: position 74,855 of record NZ_VOZV01000014.1, read on the forward strand.
CAACGTCTTTTACGCCTGCAGCATCTGTTTGGCCAATTGGGCTGTTTGCATCAATCTGGATGATCGCATGCAGGCCGTTATTTTTCAATACAATTTCAGTCGGTGCAGAAGCTTCGCCATTGTAACCAACGAATTTAGAGCTATCCGCAACAGTTGTGGTAGAGCCGTCTTTCAGCGTTACAACCAGTGCATTACCTTCAACTGCATATTTGGTTGCATCAGCATGTGAACCTTGTGCCAGCGGGAATGTTTCATTTAAGAAGTTTTTCGCGAATGCGATAACTTTCTCACCACGTTTCGGGTTATAGCCTTTACCTTTTTCAGCACCATCTTCTTCAGAGATCACGTCGAAGCCGTATAAAGCGTCGTATAAAGAACCCCAGCGTGCATTCGCTGCGTTCAGGCAGTAACGTGCATTACGTACTGGAACTACCAACTGTGGGCCAGCCAATAGTGCAATCTCTTCGTCTACATTTTCAGTGCTGATCTGGAAATCTTCTACTTCTGGTAATAAGTAGCCAATTTCAGTCAAGAAAGCTTTGTAAGCTTGTAATTCAAATGTGTTATTGCGATGCCATTCATCAATTTTAGCTTGAATATCATCACGCTTAGCCAAAAGTGCTTTGTTTTTAGGGCTAAGATCAACAACGACTTGTTCAAAGTTCTTCCAGTATGTTTCGCTGTCCAAACCAGAACCTGGTAGTGCTTCATTTTCGATAAAATCGTAAAGTTCTTTAGCAATCGCTAACTTGCCTTTTTGAATACGTGCAGTCATTGTCTTTCCTGATATTGCTACTTTTTATACAAGAGATTCTAGTATACCGATTAAAATCTAGCTGAATAGTACTATCACACCGCAAAATAATGAGCATTTTTCTAATAAGAATACCCTCATATTCTTATTAAATGATGTCACACACGATGCAATATCATCCTGCTAAATACCCTCATGACAGTGTATAAAGTTTTTGAAATGTAGAAATTAGACTTAAGTTCAGATTTTTGAATAAAAGTTGTCCGTTCTTTTTATACAAGGTCATATTTAGATCAAGATTAAGCCATGTTTGGCTGAGCTTGTCGATCTTTGACGCAATGGAATGCATAAAAAAGCGCCGGTCATGACCAGCGCTTGTTGTATTTATTCAGGCTCACTTGAAGCTATTTTCTCGATCTGGCGATGTTCTGAATGCAGATATTCATCTGATTGCATCTCTAGCAAACGTGAACGGGTCCGTTCAATTTCGAAAGCCAGTCGCTCACCTTTATAAAGATCAATAATATTATCTTCTGAAGTCAGCAGTAATTTGACTCCACGGTCATAAAATTCATCGACCAGATAAATAAAACGGCGTGTGGCATCATTTAGGAAATCGGTTAAATGCGGCACATTGCTGACCAATACCGTATTGTAGATATTCGCAATTTCAATGAAGTCAGCCGGACTACGCGGTTTTAGGCATAGTTCAGAGAACTCACACCACAACACATCTTCAGTATGTGCCACAGTTTCAACAATGCGGTTATTGATGATGATTGGTTCTTGAGAAGAGGTTTGGGTTTGAGTCAGTGCGGTATAGCGATGTGCCAACCAGTTTTTATTATCATGCGTTAGTGGATATTTGAATAATTGCGCCTGCTTTAAGACACGTAAACGGTAATCCACACCGGCATCTACATTCAGAATGACACAGTTTTTCTTGACCATTTCAATGGTTGGCAGAAAACGGTCACGGTGAATCCCATTTTTATATAAACCATCTGGTGCAATGTTCGAAGTTGCCACCAGCGTAATGCCACGCTCAAACAGCTTCTGGAACAGATCACTCAGGATCATGGCATCTGTCACGTTAGATACAAAGAATTCATCAAAACAGATCACCACAGCATCTTTATAAATCTGATCCGCTACCAGATCCAGAGGATTGCGCTGACCCGAAAGCTTGTTTAATTCACGATGCACATGTTGCATGAAATGGTGAAAGTGCATACGGGTTTTACGGCGAAATGGAATCGATTCATAAAACTGATCCATGAGCCAGGTCTTGCCACGACCTACTCCGCCCCACATATATACGCCTTTTGGCGAAGTCTGACGACGAAAACGGCGAAAGGCTTTTTTAGACGCTTTGAAGCGCTGAATTAATTCCAGCCAGGTACGATTCAGCTCATGTACTGCCATGGCCTGTGCATCATCAGGCATAAACTGTCCTGAAGACAAAGCCTGTGCATAACGTTCTGCAGGAGAGATCGGACTAAAAGCGGTGCTGTGCTGTGAATTAAAATCGGACATAGGTTTCGTACTATTCAGGATCTGTTTAATTATAGCGGAGTTTAGAACGCACACTATAACACTTTGGCATTAACTAACTTAGGCTATTTTATATATTGCCGAGGACTTTGCCCAAACCAACGCTTAAAGGCATGGTTAAAAGCAGCCGGTTCGGAATAACCCAACAACTCTGCAATCATTTCAATCGAATACTGTTTATATTCAATGAGTCGCAAAGCTTTATCTTTAATAATCTCTTCGCGAATCTGTTTATAACTGGTATCGAACTGCTGTAATTGATGGCGTAAAGTACGTTCTGGAATATTCAGAGCCTGAGCCGTTTCAGCCATACTTGGCATCAAACCGGTTTGCAGCTCCAGATAATCCTGTACTCGCTGTACCACAGTCGGGACATCAGCATCTTCCGCCAGACGTTCCAGTTCAGTCAGACACTTTGCTTCATAGACTGCAAAGGTCTCCGCATCTGCTGAAGGAATTCGGATATCCAAAATGGCCTCATCAAACCAGAATGCAGCTCTTGCAGCACCAAACTGTACCTGTGTTCCATAATAATCATGATAGATTTTCTGGGTAGCAGGTTGTTCCGGTGCGGCGAAAGGCAGTTCAATCTGCAAGTCAGGCTTGGACAAACCCATCATCTTGTAAATATCGCGAATGAACTTGAAAGTACCTGAAATCTCAGCTTGCGCGACCAGCATTCCCAGATGATCTTCCGTTTTCTTGGGATAATAGCAAAGCGCACTGCGGTACTCACTTTGCTCCACTCCCAACTGACCGGTAAGATGCGTCAATTGCTGAAAACGAATCACCTGATGCATCGCATCACGTACGGTTGGACTGGTCACCAGCAACATCAGCAAAGGCCCATAACCTGCCAAAGCATAATGCTGGCCGATCAATAAACCCTGTTCTGGCTGGATATCCTGACCCACCACCTTGAGCACATCATATTCCACGCTTGGGTGAATAATTGAAGTCGGATCAAGCGCATCAACACGCAAGCCGATATTTTGCAGTTTTTGATCGACCTCTATGCCAGCCTTGCGCATGCCCTGGATCAGATACATCAGACTGAGAACAGAACGTTTCATAACCATACAAATACAATGTGATAGCTCTAGTTGTACTATAAAAATAAACCGTCGGCTATTGCCGTTTAGATCAATTTTATATCTAATAGCCAGTTAATAAATCAAGATAATTATCCATTATTAAAATAAGCAAGGAATGCGAAGATACTGGACAATACAAGCCCTACCCACACCCATCCTTATACCAAAGTGGCCATTATCGGTGCCGGTTTTGGCGGGATAGCGATGGCAATACGTTTACAGCAGCAAGGCATCCATAATTTTATTATTTTAGAAAAAGATAGCGATTTTGGTGGAACCTGGCGCGATAATCAGTATCCGGGAGCAGCCTGTGATGTGCAATCACATATGTATTCCCTTTCCTTTGCTCCCAAAACTGACTGGTCAAAACGCTATGCCGAAGCACCGGAAATTTTTAGCTATATTCAGGATTTAGTCAGTCATTATAATCTTCGGGCTTTTGCTCGGCTGAATACCGAAGTACTTGGGGTTCATTACCAGCAAGACCGATGCTTATGGCAGATCCATCTGCAGGATCAAAGCATTCTGGAAGCCCAGTTTGTAGTATTTGCCTCTGGTCCTTTACATGTTCCTCAAATTCCTCATATTACGGGCATTGAAAAATTTAAGGGTAAAATCTTTCACTCTTCTCACTGGGATCATCATTATGATCTCAAGGGAAAAAATGTTGCATCGATTGGGACTGGTGGCAGTGCAATTCAATATATCCCTGAAATTGCACCCGAATGCAAACAGCTCTATGTCTTGCAACGTACTGCGGCTTGGGTTATTCCACGAGATGAGCGCCTATATCATGACCTGGAAAAAAAGCTATTTTCCAAATATGAATGGTTCCGCAAGTTACACCGGATTCGCCTGTACTGGTCCAATGAATCACGCGTGGTGCCTATCGTTAAACCAACTGTCATGAAATATGCTCAGAAACTGGCTGAAGCTTATATTCGCTATCAGGTCAAGGACAAGGAAACTGCCAAGAAGTTAACTCCAGGCTACATCATGGGCTGTAAACGGATTCTGGTGTCTAATCAATATTTCCCTACCTTTAACCGTAAAAATGTGGAACTGGTTACTGAAGGCATTTGTGAAGTGACTGAAAACAGTATTATTACAGTAGATGGTAAAGAACGTCCGATTGACTGCCTGATCTACGGTACCGGATTTATTACTGATCCAAGAATTTATCTGAAAAATTTTGACTGCACTGGCCTGAATGGCATTCACTTAAATGATGTCTGGAAAGATGGTGCCGAAAGCTATTATGGAATCTGTGTGAAAGGTTTTCCGAACCTGTTCCAGTTATTAGGGCCAAATACTGTGCTGGCACATAATTCAGTCCTTTTCATGATTGAAGCGCAAGTAAGTTATATCCTGCAAATGATCGCCCTAGTGGATCAATCACATAGTGATGCAATTGTGGTCAAAGATCAGGTACAGGAAAAATTCAACCAGGATGTCCAACATATGCTGGACAATACGGTCTGGCAATCTGGCTGTGTCAGCTGGTATCAACAGGAAGGTGGGAAAAATTTTGCCTTGTGGCCCACTTATACCTGGAAATACTGGCTCAAAATCAAAACCCTTAATGCGGCAGATTACTATTTTTTAAATAAAGCCAGTTAAAAGCCCTTCACATTCATAGTGCTAGCGATGGCATAATAAAGACTGATTTATCATACTTTTTTATTATGCAATCGCTTTGGTTAGTATCCCAGCTTCTGGTCTGTTTAGTGCTTGGTTTTGTTTTTGCGAAACGGCTTCCTGCTCCCCTCACAAAAATCTGCTTTAAGGTTCTTCCGTATTTTAGTTATATTTTGCTGATTGCCATCGCTTTTGAGTTTTCTGAACTTTTAGCGGAATTACCTCATCCTGCTCAGATTCTAAATACCTCTATTACAATTGCTTTTCTCACCTCTATTGGGGCATTTGGCTGTTGTTATCTGCTCTTTAAATGGGCAGATTTCCAGCCTTCTTCTGGACGGGTATCCACTGAGCTAGTGATTAAATCACTGGTCAATATCAGTTATGCGTTCTTTGCCTTAGCCGCTGGATACTTGCTGCATTATAGTTTCACTCAAATAGGGCTTTCTGTTCAGATCAGCACTTGGCATTTATTACTGGTCTTTATGTTTCTAATTGGACTGGATCTCGCCTACTCACCACTTGATCGCTCATGGTTGAACTGGAAAATCCTGCTGGTTCCGGCAGGTTGTATTGCTGGTTCATGCGTGGCAGCAATTGCCTATTCTTTCTGGAATCCAGATATTCATTTAAAAGACCTGATTATGCTGTCGCAAGGTTATGGTTTTTATTCCATGTCGGGTGTTGTCGTCACAGAACTGAGAAATGCAGAACTGGGTAGTATTGCCCTGATGAATGACCTGTTTCGGGAAATTTTTGCGATTTTACTGATGTATTGTGCCGGCTGGCGTTACCCAAGATCAGCAATTTCTGCTGCAGGTGCGACTGCGATGGATGTGACTTTACCCATGGTCAAACAGGCCTGTGGCAATGATTTTATTCCACATGCCATGGTGAGCGGTTTTATTTTATCTGTATTGGCGCCAGTAGCGGTAAGTGTGTTGGCGGTAATTTAAAAATCCCTCCCGACCTCCCTTTTTTAAAGGGAGGAGAAGTCCATTGCTGTCCCACAATTTTTCACAAGAGGAAGCTCAAATGAGCTTCCTCTTGTTTTATGGGTATTTTATCGGGTGAAAATAAAGCTTTTAAAGTTCTTCAGGTTTCAAACAAATTCACTTGAATTATTCTGAGTAAACGTTGAACTGTCCAACCTGTTTTTCCTAAATGTTGAGCGAAACTCACCAATAAATAGGCGATCATCGCAATCCAGATTTGTGTCTGAATTGC
>NZ_VOZV01000015.1:0-80298 GCF_013419565.1 Acinetobacter sp. YH12072
TCAGGCACTTAGTTGAAAATATGTTTTGTAGATTAAAGCAATTTAGAGGAATAGCTACTCGATATGACAAGCTCAAAAGAAATTATCAAAGTTCTGTTGCCTTAGCCTGTATATTTTTATGGCTACCTTTATAGGTTTAATTATGAACAGTAAATGTCAACAGACCCTAATCATTTGAGATATTTACTTAAGAAAACTGTGCCTTCCTATCCCATCGAATAAAAATTTACTCTGCCGCCTCATTGGTTACACGCAAAACTTCTTCAATCGTGGTTTTCCCAGCCAGCACTTTACGTAAACCATCATCGCGAATTGAACCAGATTGCTGACGTGCATAGGTTTCCAGCTCATATTCAGCCGCATTACCATGAATCAGACGGCGCATATGCTCATCAACCGGTACAATTTCATAAATGGCGGTACGTCCACTAAAGCCGGTATTACCACACCGTTCACAACCGTGCGGTTGAGGTAATCTTAAATCCTGTGGATGCTCAATATGTTCAAACAGATTCTGTTCAAATGCATCTGCATCTTTCCAGGTTGCACAATGTGGGCATAAAGTCCGTACCAGACGCTGAGCAACTACCCCAATTAAGGAGCTCGATAGCAAGAATGGTTCAATTCCCATGTCTTTCAGACGTGTCACTGCACCAATCGCAGTATTGGTATGCAACGTTGATAATACTAGGTGACCTGTCAGTGAGGCTTGAACTGCAATTTCTGCGGTTTCCAGATCACGAATCTCACCGACCATCACCACATCCGGATCCTGACGCAACATGGCTTTTAAAGCACGAGCAAAGGTCATGTCGACTTTGGTATTTACCTGAGTCTGACCAATCCCTTCTAACTGATATTCCACCGGATCTTCAGCCGTCAGGATATTTTTGGAACCATCATTTAGATCAGAAAGTGCTGCATATAAGGTAGTGGTCTTACCCGAACCGGTAGGTCCAGTCACCAGAATAATGCCATGAGGGCGATGCACTAGGGCCTTGAGTCGATCATAATCATTATTCATCAAGCCAAGATGGGTCATATTTAGACGGCCGGCCTGCTTGTCCAGCAAACGCATCACCACCCGCTCGCCATAAGAGGATGGCAAAGTCGAAACACGCACATCGACTTCACGACCTGCCAGACGTAAGGAAATACGGCCATCCTGAGGAATCCGTTTTTCTGCAATATCCAGCTTGGCCATGACCTTGATCCGTGATACCAGTAATGGTGCCAGTTCACGACGTGGCTGCACAATTTCACGCAATTGCCCATCGACACGCAAACGTACGGAAAGTCGTTTTTCAAAAGATTCCACATGAATATCTGAAGCTCCAACCCGGATTGCTTCAGACAACAAGGCATTGATCAGACGGACAATAGGCGCATCATCCTCCTGATCCATCAGATCTTCGGCTTCAGGGACCGAATCAGCAAGGCTTAATAAATCCGGGTGATCTTCCAGACCAGCCGCGACCTGCTGTGACTCACCGCTATCGCCGGCAAAACTGGAACTGAGTAACTGATTGAATTCTTGTTCTGTACAATGTTGATACTGGGCCGGATGACCCAGCAAACGGCGTGCTTCCTGTAATGCAAGCATAGATGTATTGTCACGACGGACAATAAAAGCCTGATCTCCCTCATAACGCAATAGCACACCATGACGTTTCGCAAAGCTATACGGGATTTGTAATTGTTTCAGTACTTGCATCGCAGATTATAATAATGATGAAAAAATTTAAATTGAGTGTACTCTAAGCATATGACAGCGTGAAGTATGTTTTCAAAGATTTAGCAAGAAAGGATGCCAACATTGCCCCTAGATCAAGAGGAATTAAACCTGCAGTCTCCCAGAATTCAATGGTGGGGAGAGCAAAGTTTTGAAATTAACGAGTCCAAGGCCTGGCAATTTGGCTCTCTGCTGTTTCGTTTGACCCGAGGCTTGCAGGAATGGCGACTAGAATATTATCGTCCGAGGGTTCAGTACGATTATGAACAGCAATGGCATCAGATCAGTGACCCACTATTTGCATTCCCGACCCCGGTGAAAATTGAACGCTATATGTTCAAATCTACCCAAAGCAAGTTACAGCTTATGCCTCGTCTGGCGAATCGCTCCGTAGTAATTAAACCGGTTGATCCGATTTATATTCCGGCTGGACAACGTGGAACCCTCTATATCAGCACCCCGCTATGGATTGCCGGTTTTGTCGAAGGTCAACGTGAACCGATTTTTGATCTTCCAGTGATTTTACCGAAAGATACCTGGTTTGGACCCAATCATCGTTCCGGTGAAATTTGCTATGCTACCGCAGTCGATGGCCGGACTGAATTGCAACAATTACGTCCTCGTGCATTCCGTGCTGTGACTCCAATTGAGTTTCATAATACCAGTCAGCAGCAACTGCGTTTCGATCGTATGAATGTTCCAGTACCTGCATTGCCTCTCTTTTATAGTGCCAGCACTGAACGTCTGTGGACCTCGCAGATTAAGGTTTTGCATGAAGGTCTGGATCGCCCACCCCGGATCCGGGTGGAAAACCGTACCCCGCCCAATGCGGGTGAAGTGGATTATTTACACCCACCCCGTGATCCAGCGGGAAATTTATTTAATATGTTTGATTCATTTTTCTAAGAGCGTGTGATGCCAAATTCGAATATTCCAACCGAAGTCACCAACAGTCTCAAGGGAGTATTTACCAATATTAATACCGATCGCCTGACTGAAATCGTCGTCGCGGTTGTGCTGTGTTTTATTGGTTTCCTGATCGCACGTTTTTTTTCGAATGCTTTTATCCGTACTATTGGTATACGCTTTAATGCGCATCAGCAAATGGTCTGGCGCCGCGGGATTTTCTACTTTATTTTCCTGCTGTTTGTGATGGCGAGTTTGAAGGAAGCCGGATTTAAACTCAGTGTCTTTCTCGGTGCAGCAGGTATTTTAACCGTCGCACTGGGTTTCGCATCCCAAACCTCTGCATCCAACCTGATCAGCGGTATCTTCCTGATTGGTGAAGGATCTTTTGAAGTGGGTGATACCATTCAGATTACACTGATTCGTGGACATACCGTTGAAGGTGAAGTGATTTCGATTGATCTGCTCTCGGTTAAACTACTTACCCAAGACAATATTTATGTACGCTTGCCAAACGAACAACTGATTCGGGCTCCGGTACACAACTTGTCCAAGTTTCCAATCCGGCGTATTCCGATTACCTTGGCTATTAATTTCCATGAAGACATCATCAAGGTGCGTGAAGTACTGCTTGATGTTGCCAATAAATATCCGCTGGTTCTGGCCGATCCAAAGCCTGCAGTCACAGTCACCGCCTTCCGTGAATCTTCGATTGAACTTTTGTTTGCGATTTGGTGTCAGCAAGAAAATTATCTGAAAGTCCGTGATGAAATGCAGGAACGGATTCGAAATGGCTTTCTCGATAACCAGATTGAAATTCCGGTACCGAAAATGGGCTTTGTTGATCATCCACTGGCTCGCCCACTGGAAAATGAAGACGTTGATCAATATGCCAATGAAAAGGAGCTGAAGAGAGAGCCGGATTTAAAATAACTTTTTCTAAATGCCTCCTCACCTCCCTTTACTAAGGGAGGAACTGTCATAAAAAGCCTGTCTTTCTTTTACATATCGCTTAAAGCAGTGCTTTAAGCTCGTTCAGGGTTTGGGGAGATTAAATTAACGCTCAAATCGAGTAATTTAGATTCAAACCCTTTTCTCCCCATCCGGCATTGGTGCTATATACGCAATCAGTAGCATGACCCCACCGGCCAGCAAGAATGAAATCACACGCGTCAGTGTACCGGTATGAGACAGGTCGAATAACACCAGCTTCAAGCTGACGATCACCAGAATACTGCCTCCTAAAATCCACATCGGTTTAAGCCTTTTTAGCGTAGCCGTCCACATAGTCGCCCAGGCCAGCAATACCCAAAGAATCGTCAGGCTTAACTGTACTGTGGCATTACTCCACAATTCCAAGCTATTGAATGGTGTTTGCAGATAGATATGTAAGGCCCGTAATACAATATAGCTCGACAGCCATAACAGGCTTAGTACCATCAGTACCGACATCATCCCACGATCGTGTCCTGCCCGAATCTGCTGCAACAGCATCCACAGGAAACTGGCAAGCATGGCCAGACTAATCAGGTCAAATGGATTGAATAGAGGTAACCAGTAATATTGGAAAGCTTGCTGGTTAAACAGTTGTGAGCATATTAACCAAGTCCCCATTAATACTAAACAGTTTTTACTTTGCCAGAGTAAGCGCCACTCTGAATTTTCTTTTTGTCGGTAACACCAGAACCAGAACACCAGAGGAAGAATTACCATACTCAGATAAGGCATACCTGGAAGCAGGCATACACTGGTCAAAGCCAAACTGGCAAATACCCCAAAGCTCATCCACTCTTTGGATAAATCAATTCCTTTCACCGGTCTTAACCATAAAGCAGCCAGCAATAATGATGAAAGTGCAAAGATTCCACGCTCCAAAGCACTTGGCCAGACCAGAATCCCATTTTCGCTATAATCAACAGCCAGCAAAATCGCAATGATCACCAATGGCGTAAGACCGCTCCATTTTGGCAATAACCAGCACCATTCCTGATGCTTGCGCTGTATGATTTCACTTAGAACCGTATAACCCAGTCCAAGACTGAATAAACTATAAATATAAGCCTGTTCATGAGCAAACTCATCTTCAAGCAAGGCAAACAACATCAGGGTCGAAGCAAAACTGAGAGTGCTCAGAAAACTGATACTTAAGCTATTAAGCTGCTGGCGATATTTGGCTTTAAGCTGACTCAGGAAGACGACGGCGACATAACAGAAGCTGAGAATCCAGAAAATTTTCCGCGGTGTGGGATTAAGCTCAATCAGATAGTAAACACTACTGAAGCCTGCCATGATCAGCAGTCCCATACTCAGATAATGCGCAACCCGAATATTCTTTTCCAATGCCCAGAGATAAATCAGTGCTCCTTCAACCGCCCAACCCACTACGCTCCACTGCTCTGTCAATAAAATGGGTGGAACCAAAGCCAGAAAGATCAGCATCAAGCTGAGATAACTTTGGGAAATGACCTGAATACTTTCTCTACGACGCACTAAAGTCCAACAGATTGCAAATATCCCGGCAAATAACAGACTAAGCCCGGCTTGCCAAAGCTTCTGATCAGGCTGATTGAAATGAATCAGATACAGGAAAATATATGCGGTAATCGGTGCAGCAAAAATCAGGACAAGATCCAGAATCGGTTTTAAACGAAAACGCGAAAGATCCTGCCGGGCCAGTAACTGGCTAAAACGAAAGCCCAGCCAGATGAATACCGCACTATGTGCCAGAATCAGAGCGGTCATGGTATAACGCTCGTATGTATGACCATGAATCAGGCTATACATCCCACCTACTATGACTGTGACCAGAAAGGCAATCTGGTTCAGGATTTTCCAAGGCCGCAAACTGCTGAGTAACAGCACGCCGATATTAATCAGCAGATAATAACTGATGAACTCAACCGCAGAAGCATCTCGGGTCGGCAAGGTAAACGGCGCCAGATAGGCAATGAATAAAGCCATAACTGCCAGCTCAATACTTTCCTGTTTCAAGCTTAAGTACATCGTAATTGCTAAAATGACCAAGAACACCAGAGCTGCCAGTGGCAACGTGGCAATCACCAGATTGTAGTAGGCAAAGAACAAGGTCAGAAATAGTGCCCCTAATCCCAAGCCTTCCAGTGCCAGACCAAAACTTCGATTTTTAGCGATCAGGGTATAACCCAATCCGGTCACAACAACAGCAGATAAAGCGACCAGTCCTAATTTTACCGCCAAGCTCAGCTGCCAGTGCTCTGTCGCAAAACGAAGTAATAAAATAATCCCAATGACCAGAATCGCGATCGCAGCTTTAAGGACCGGATTTCCTCGAAAAATCCACTGCTGGATCTGATCCAGCAATTGTGGTTGATCTGAACTAGCTTGAGCAGCAATGGGTAAAGGAATATCTGGTTGAGTGATTTCTGGATGTATCTGATCTGCTGACCGGTAACGAGATTGCAACTGGACAATGTTACGTTCCAAACGTTGTAACCAGCGTAATAGAAAGAAAATCCAGGCGGTAATGCCGATCCCCATCAGCCAGTTAAGCTCAGTCACGCCTCCGACAATGGCGATAATAGAAGAAATATACAGCGGTATTTTAGAATTGGCTGGCACAATCACCTGCGTCGGTGCAGCCAGATCCCGCACGGGCGCTTCAATGGCACTGATATATTGCATCACGCTGATCAGGAAACCCAGACCAGTGAGATAAGTCACGATCTGCAATTCCAGATACCATGCACTTATCCCCACAATTACCAGACTAATCAGCCAGATCATACGCAATTCATTTTGCCCTGCCGTCATTCTTCTCGTTCTCGTTCCTTAACCATGTCATCATACAACAGCTTGTACTGCTTATTTCATCTTCACCCGATATTCGCTAAGCTGTAGAAACCGACTTGCCCCTGCGAGTGCAGTAAAAATCACGTACAATAAAACTGTTTTTTGAATAAGGAATTGATTACATGCCACCATTTGTCTTGGTCGATGGCTCTTACTTTTTATTTCGTGCCTTTCATGCACTACCACCATTAACCACGTCAACCGGTCTGCACACCAATGCAATTCGTGGTGCGATTTCTGCTATTCAAAAACTGATGCGCCGTACCCAGCCAACACATATGGCGGTGATTTTCGACACGCCTGAACCGACTTTCCGTCACGAGCTATCACCTATTTATAAAGGTGACCGTCCGAGCATGCCGGAAGAACTGTCACAGCAAATTCCATACTTACATGCCTTGATTCGTGCTTTGGGCATTCCCCTGCATATGCTGCCAGGTGCGGAAGCGGATGACATTATTGGTACACTGGCTAAACGTGCTGAAGCTTTAGGTCATCAGGTACTGATTTCAACCGGTGATAAAGACATGGCACAACTGGTGACTGATAAAGTGACCTTGGAAGACAGCTTTAAAGAAAAACCGATGGATGTTGATGGGGTTTTTGAAAAGTTTGGTGTATGGCCAAACCAGATTATTGACTATCTGACCCTGATGGGCGATGCCTCAGACGGTATTATGGGTGTGCCTGGGATTGGAGCGAAAACTGCAGCCAAATTACTCAATGAATATGGCTCGATTGGTGGCATTCTGGAAAATGTCGACAAGATCAAAGGTAAAGTGGGTCAGAATATTAAAGACAATACCGATGGCATTGCACTGGATCATCAGTTGGCCAGCATCATTTGCGATCTGGATTTAAGCTTCACTTATGATGACCTGAAACTTCAGGATCCAAATGTAGAAGCTTTACGTAATCTGTATACTGAACTGGAATTCCGTAACCAGCTGCAATCACTGGATCATCCAAATAATCCCAATAACCGTAATTATAAACAGGCTACCCAATCGATTACTGCCAAAGCAGCACCTGAACCTCAGGAAGCCGATGACCAGCAGGCAACACTAAGCAGTGATAACGATCAGCTCGGAGAGGCGACTTATCATACCGTCTTGACTCAGGAAGATTGGAGTAAGCTGTTTGAACGTTTAAATACTGAAAAACGCTTTGCTTTTGACACCGAAACCACCAGTCTAGATTATCGTATTGCACAGATTGTTGGTTTTTCGGTGGCTTTTGATGCACAGGATGCCTATTACATACCGCTAGCACATGATTATGAAGGTGCGCCAGAACAGCTCAATCGTGAAGAAATTCTGGCTCAGATCAAACCGATTTTAGAAGATGAAGCGATTCAGAAAATTGGTCATCACCTGAAATATGATGCGCATGTTCTGGAAAATCACGGCATTCATCTGGCGGGTTGGTATTTTGATACCATGCTGGCTTCTTATGTGCTGAACTCAGTTGCCACCCGTCATGGCATGGATGATGTAGCCCGTCTGTACTTAAGCCACTTAACCACCACTTATGAACAGGTGGCGGGCAAAGGTGCCAAACAAAAAACTTTCAATAAAATCGAGATCGAAACCGCAGCACACTATGCCGCAGAAGATGCACATGTGACCTATCGCCTGTTTGAAGTGCTTAGCAAAAAGCTTCAAACTTATCCTGAACTGGTCAATATTCTGCACAATATCGAAATGCCGGTAGCGCGTGTGCTGACCAGCATGGAAGAAAATGGCATCCGACTGGATCTGGCTTTCTTGGATCAACTCGGTTGTGAATTTGCTCAAACCATGCAGAATCTGGAAAATCAGATCATGGAAATAGCAGGTGAAGCGTTTAATGTCAGCTCCCCTAAGCAGGTCGGTGAAGTTCTGTTTGACAAACTAGGCCTGAAAGGTGGCAAAAAGACCTCTACCGGTCAGTACAGCACCAGTGAAAGTGTACTGGAAAAACTGGAACACCCGATTGCTGAACTGATTCTGGAATATCGGGGTCTGTCCAAACTGAAAAGCACCTATACCGATGGCCTATGCAAACAAGCCAATAATGAGACCCATCGTGTGCATACCAGTTATCATCAGGCACTCACAGCCACTGGCCGTTTATCGTCTACTGATCCAAACCTGCAAAACATTCCAATTCGTGCAGAAATCGGACGTCAGATTCGTAAGGCCTTTATTGCGCCCGAAGGTCGTGTCTTACTCGCAGCCGATTATTCACAGATTGAATTGCGTCTGATGGCACATTTATCTCAGGATGATGCGCTAGTAGATGCCTTTAACCATGGACAGGATGTGCATCGCCGTACCGCAGCTGAAGTTCTGGGTATCCCGCTTGAAGAAGTGACCAATGATCAGCGTCGTCAGGCCAAAGCCGTGAACTTCGGTCTGCTCTATGGCATGTCTGAATTTGGCCTGACTCGTCAGTTAGGTTTCACTCGTCAGGAATCACAGGAATATATCAAACAGTATTTCCGCCGCTATCCGGGAATTTATGAATATATGCAGCGTACCCGTCAGGTGGCATTGGAACAAGGCTTCGTTGAAACTATTCTAGGTCGCCGTTTATACACACCTGATATCGATGCCCGTAACATGATGGTCCGCAAAGCCGCTGAACGTGCGGCGATTAATGCACCATTACAAGGTTCAGCTGCAGACATTATCAAAATGGCGATGATTGAGGTTGATAAAATGCTACCTAAAGATCAGGCCAAAATGCTGCTACAAGTGCACGATGAATTGGTATTTGAAGTCGATGAAGCGATTGCAGATGAACTGGCTCCTCAACTGGCCGAAGTGATGCAATCTGTGATTGAAATCTCTGTGCCTTTGGTCGTGGAAGTCGGTAAAGGCATGAACTGGGATGAAGCGCATTAATACTAAAGCTCCTTCCTCCTTTTAGGAGGAAGGTTGGGATAGAGGTTATTTAAATTTATAGACCTCACCCTAACCCTCTCCTACAAGAAGAGGGAATTTTCTTGAAATAAAAAAGGACGCCTAAGCGTCCTTTTTCTTTAGGGTCTGATTAAAGACCGGTTAGCAACACAATTGCCACCTGATTCATAATCATTTCAATTACGATCAGTGCCAAAATTGCCAGAATTGGAGACAGATCGATCATTCCCATATTCGGCATGATACGACGGAACGGTGCCAATAATGGTTCTGCAAGTTCCTGAACTACCTCAATATAAGGTGAACGGGATTGCGTAAACATCACCACCCAGCTCAAAATAATCGTTGCAAAAATCAGGTAACGACAGAAACGGATCAAATCCTGCATCATGGTAACAAAGGTCAAAATAAGCAAATGGATTGGACCATTTGGCATTCCCCCAGACAAATACATGATGCCAAAAATTTTCAGCAAATACAGCACGACCAAAAGTGCCAGTGCAGCAGTATTCACCCGGCCTTTACCTGCAGTTGGGAAAATACGCCCAAACACATCTACAATTTTAGTCGCTTTGACAGTAGATAGAACGACAGGATTATAAGGACTCACCGCGGCTAATTGCATTAAAAAGCGGAAGAATACGAGCAAAATCGCGACGTTAATGATAATGCCAAAAATTAGCGCAGAATTTGCACCCATACTTGAACGTTCCTAAAAATTAAACTGATAGATTATTTGCTATTGTCACTGAGCTCTTGGGCCAGTTCCTGACTACGTTTTTGCGCAGCAGCAAGCGCTGCCTGAATATTCTGAGAAATCTGCGCGCGATCAAACACTTCCAATGCCGCCTGAGTTGTACCATTCGGAGATGTTACATTCTTACGTAGCTCTGCCGGTGTATTCGAACTGGTGATCGCCATTTGCGCTGCCCCCAAAGCAGTTTGCAATGTCAATGCAGTAGCTACTTTTTCATCCAGACCTAAATTCTTGCCTGCACGAATCATGCTTTCCATCATATAGAAGAAGTAAGCAGGTCCTGAACCAGAGACTGCAGTTACGGCATCAATCTGAGCTTCTGAGTTTACCCAAATTGTCAGACCGGTAGAAGCCAAAACCTGACTCGCCAGCTCACGGTCATCATTACCAACTTCTGCATTGGCAAATAAACCATGTGCACCAGTCTGTACCAATGCGGGTGTATTCGGCATCACACGGACAATACGATCAGTACCCAATAGCGCAGATAGTGTTGCAATCTCGGCACCCGCAACAATTGAAATCACCAGCTTGCCATCAAGTAAACCTTGAAGTGGTTTTAACACACCAGCTAAAACCTGTGGTTTGACTGCAAACAGGACGATATCCGCATCTTTAATAGCAGCAATATTATCATCGGTGACATTGACTTCTTTTTCTGCAAGAAGTGAGCGTACTTTCTCAACCGGATCAGAAACTGTAATACGCGTTGCTGGCAACCCCTGCGAAATCAGCCCGCCAATCAAGGCTTGAGCCATATTACCGCCACCAATAAAACTAATATTACAATTTAAAGCTGCACTCATGTTTAATGCTCGTCGTTGAATTCTAAAGTTGAAGAAACCGAAATGGGTAGCCATCCCCCTGCTTCACAATATGCAGATTGAGCTAACCAAAATCCTTTAGGTGTAAACACGCCTAGCATAACATTATCTGTGCTTAATATTTGAATAGTATGCCGAGTCCAGGGAAATATTTGCGCTTCCTGAATGGCTTTTTTGAGCGGCCAGTGTCCCACCCGTCCATAGAGATGGATTTTTTCACCCCCCTTCCGTTGCCGTAAATATAAGGGTTGACCTAACAAAGTGGGAGATAATCCTATCTCAGCCCTTTGAATCCCGAATTGACCAGAAGGAAGATGAATCTGATCTTTATTTTGTAAAATGATCTGCTGTTCAGCTACAGTCGATTGTTGATCAGCCAGATAAATTTCAGCTTTTAGGCGATGCAACTGCTGCTGATAACGCACATAGTAATAACCCGACCAATGCAGCGCTGCCTGAGCATCCTGTTTCGCTCCAATTACTTCAGTCTGTACACGCTCAACCATGTCCAGAGAAGGACGATATTGTCCTTCGCCTTTCATCCAGACCGAGAGTAACTGGCGCTGCCGTGCTTTAGATAAACTTGAGAATGAAGGTAGATCGAGAATTTTGGCATTGCCACAGAGTTTCAGATCCTGCGCCAATACTTCTTGCAGAATGTTTTGCGCATCCTGCATCAGTTCACTAGTACGTGCCAAGGCAGATTGCATTTTCGGATAACGATCACTTAATACCGGCCACAGCACCTGACGCGCCCAAGCCCGATCATAATGAGTATCCTGATTGGTCGGATCTTCAATATTCTGAATGTTTAAATCTGCTGCCCATTGGCAAATCTGCTCACGGGAAATATCCAGTAGTGGCCGCCAAATGGTTAAATCTTGCCGGATATCGATGGCTTTCATGGCAGCCAGACCATCAATCCCCGCCCCAGAAAGTAAGCGCAATATTAAAGTTTCTGCCTGATCTTGCTGATGGTGAGCTAAGACTAGAACTTCATTGGGCTGTAAATGGTTTAAATAAGCCTGATAACGAGATTGGCGAGCCTGTGATTCCAGATTGCCGCTGGCAACATGGACGGGCTGAATGATGCAAGGAATATTTAGTTGCTGACACTGATGCTGGACAAAAGTGCCCCATTCATTGCTGATACTTTGCAATTGATGATCAATATAAATTGCGCGGATTTTTTTCGGGTACAAAAAAAACATCAGATGCAGCAACAGCATAGAATCTACGCCGCCACTGCATCCGATTAGAAATTTTGTTTCTGCAGGAAATTCCTGCAGTTGCTTTAAGATGCCAGACCTAAATTGTCGCTGCCAAACTTCATTAAACGTTGGTAACGTGCTTCGCATCGTGCTTGTGGTTCCATTGCTTGCAGTTCATTTAAAGCTTCTTTCAGGACTGCTTTCAGTTGGTACATGACCTCGTCCGGATCCAGATGTGCGCCTTCACCTTCATCAACGACGTATTCAACAATGCCCATCTTCTGTAATTTTTCAGCAGTCAATGCCAAAGCTTCACTGGCCTGTTCTGCTTTTTCTGCGGTTTTCCACAGAATAGATGCACAACCTTCTGGTGAAATCACTGAATAAATACTGTGAGAGAGCATCACTACACGATCCGCAACACCAATGCCGAGTGCGCCACCTGAACCACCTTCACCCAAAACTGTAGCAATTACAGGTACTTTCAGATTAGAAAGTTGTGCCAAACTTGACGCAATCGCTTCAGCCTGACCACGCTCTTCCGCACCCACACCTGGGTATGCACCCATGGTATCAATAAAGGTGAAGACTGGCAGATTAAAACGTTCCGCCATATCCAGCAGACGCTGAGCTTTACGGTAACCTTCCGGGTTACTCATGCCAAAATTATGCTGTAATTTTTCACGGGTACTACGACCACGGTGCTGACCCACGATCATCACTGGTTGTCCATCGAAACGTGCCAGACCACCGATCATTGCGCCATCATCACCATAGAGACGGTCGCCATGCAAAGCATCAAATTCAGTGAATATTTCACCTACGTAGTCCAGAAATTGTGGACGTTCCGGATGACGAGCAATCTGTACTGTCGTCCATGCTTTTGATGGGGTAGCTTTATTTTTCATAGGTCAACCGTTTTCATCCCTATAAAGGTATTAATTAACAAATTGTTCAGATTGAACCGAGAGCTCGATCTCCCAATTTTTAAACTGCACCTGTTCATCATGCAGTTCAGCAATCAGCAATGGCCATTGTTTGGCATCACCAGAAATGCTGAGCTGCCATTGTTGCGCATTCTTGACCTTGAGTTCAATGGCAGGAAGCATCTCATCACTACGACTGTGATTGACCAAAACCGCCAGACGCAACAGCAAACACAGCTGTAAAAGTTTAGTTCCACCGACTTTCATCACATCATGCTTGGCATCAGCGCGCAATTTACGGCGATGGTGTGCGACCAAATGTGACAAATAATTCTGATCTACCTGCGAAAAACCGGCAATGTCAGAATGTTGCAATAAGTAGGCACCGTGGCGGTGATAACCACTATGACTGATCGCTAAACCAATTTCATGCAAATAAGCGGCGCGACGGAGTAAATCACTGTCTTCACTATACAGGCCGAGATCACCAGCCACATCATCAAACAGTTTTTGCGCAGTCTGCACTACACGTTCGGCCTGTTTGGCATCGGCATTATAACGACCAATTAAGGCATGAACAGAACGATCACGGATATCTTCATGCTTGAAACGACCCAAGAGGTCATACATCACGCCTTCACGCAATGCGCCATCTGAATAGACCAGATGTGGGATATTCAGTACATCAAATACTGCATATAAAATGGCAATTCCTGCAGGTAAAACTGCACGACGGTCATCTTTCAGACCTTCAAACTCCATGTCCGAAACATGCTTATATTTGAATAATTTATCTTTAAGTTTTTCCAGACCTTCACGGGTGAGCTGTTCTTTATCATTGCTCCAGCCCATATTGACACAGATCTGACGACAGGCTTTGATCGTACCACTCGAACCAACGACTGCATCCCAACCGGCAGATTTATAAGTATTGGCAATGCCTGAAATTTCTTTACGTGCCGCAGTCACTGCCTTATCAAATGCTTTATGGGTGATTTCACCATCAGCAAAGAATTTCTTGGTAAAAGTCACACATCCCATCTGCACAGATTCGGTATGAATGGGTTCGAATTTTTCCCCAATAATCAGTTCAGTCGAACCCCCACCGATATCTACCACCAGACGACGGCCAGTATTGGCCATGGTATGTGACACACCGAGATAAATTAGACGCGCTTCTTCGCGACCAGCAATAATTTCAATCGGTTTTGGTAAAATTTCAGCTGCTTTCTGAATAAATTCATGACCATTTTTGGCCTGACGCAAAGCATTCGTTGCCACAATCCGTAAACGGTTCGGTTGTACCGATCCCAAGCGTCCGACAAAACGGGCCAGACAAGCCAAACCGCGCTGCTGTGCGGCTTCAGTCAAATTTTTATTTTCATCCAGTCCCGCAGCAAGTTGAACCTTTTCTGACATTGATGCGACTTTTTTCACTTCGCCATGATCCACCCGGGCAATCGCCAAATGAAAACTGTTTGATCCCATATCGATGGCTGCGAGTAATTCTTCATCAATCAAAAAATCAGACATTCTAGAAATAAACCTTTTAAGAATTGTGCTTAGAGTAATTCACAACCATGCAATTTAAAAGCCATTTGTCAGGACAATTTCGCGTAATTATTTTTTTCATTTATAGGACAATTGTATGAGGCGATGGTGACTATCGTGATCATCCATTAGACAAAACAACATTAAAGCTTGAAAATTTACAGATTCCCCTACATTGTTAAAGATGGCTATGTAATACTAATAATTATAGTTATCTTTATAAAATTAATTCTGGAGCACTCCATGTCTGGCAACATCGTAAACACTACTGACGCAAACTTCGAAGCAGACGTTCTTCAATCAGACGTTCCTGTACTGGTTGATTTCTGGGCTGGCTGGTGTGCGCCATGTAAAGCTATTGCCCCTGTACTTGAAGTATTGGCTGATGAATATCAAGGCAAAGTGAAAATTGTCAAAGTTGACGTAACATCTTGCGAACAAACTGCTGTGAATTTCAATATCCGCAACATTCCAGCTTTATTGATGTTTAAAAATGGTGAAGTCGTAGCGACTCAAGTCGGTGCAGCACCAAAATCTAAATTGACTGCATTTATTGATCAAAACATCTAAGCATAAAATGCTATAGTAAAAATACGCGACCAAAGGTTGCGTATTTTTTTCGTCTATAAATTGACAAAAACCTATTTCTCTCTTATATTTCAACTTCAAGAGATAAAGGATGCTAAATCCTGTCAGTTTCTTACAAGACACATTACATAACATGCCGCTCGGCAATAGAAATTGTTTTCACATTTCTCTTTGAAACAATCAAACAGACCTCTGAATTGTTCTTGTGCAAATTCAATTGCTTTCGTTTGAATGCTTATATGCGGCCGAATGTTACTCCCTTTCTAACCTATACCTTAGAACTTTGATTCTATCTGACCACCTATGAATTTAACCGAACTCAAGAAAAAACCGATTGGCGAACTCATCAAGATTGCCGAGTTTATGGGCCTTGAAGGTATGGCTCGTAACCGTAAGCAAGACATTATTTTTGCCATCTTAAAACGCCATGCGATGAATGGTGAAGAGATTTTTGGTGATGGCGTTCTAGAAATTTTGTCAGATGGTTTTGGCTTCTTACGCTCTGCAGCAGGCTCTTATTTGGCAGGTCCTGACGATATCTATGTCAGCCCATCACAAATTCGCCGCTTTAACCTGCGTACCGGTGACACCATTACGGGAACCATTCGTCCGCCTAAAGAAGGTGAGCGTTATTTTGCTTTGCTGAAAGTCAATCAGATTAACTACGATACCCCGGAAAATTCACGTAACAAGATCTTGTTCGAAAACTTAACTCCATTGTTCCCTACTGAACAATTAGTGATGGAACTTGGTAATGGTACGACTGAAGATTTAACTGCACGTGTCGTCGATCTGGTGGCACCAATTGGTAAAGGTCAACGTTCAATTATCGTTGCACCACCGAAAGCTGGTAAAACCATGCTATTACAGAACATCGCTCAATCGATTGTTCGTAATAACCCTGAATGTTTCCTGATTGTCCTTCTGATTGATGAACGTCCTGAAGAAGTCACCGAAATGGAACGTACCGTTCGCGGTGAAGTGGTCGCTTCTACCTTTGATGAATCACCTGCCCGTCACGTTCAAGTGGCTGAGATGGTGATTGAAAAAGCCAAACGTTTAGTTGAACACAAGAAAGATGTGGTGATTCTGCTGGATTCGATTACCCGTCTGGCACGTGCATATAACACTGTGATTCCTTCATCAGGTAAGGTATTAACTGGTGGTGTAGATGCACATGCACTTGAACGTCCAAAACGTTTCTTCGGTGCGGCACGTAATATCGAAGAAGGCGGTTCTCTTACTATCATTTCTACTGCACTGATTGAAACCGGCAGTAAAATGGATGAAGTCATTTACGAAGAATTCAAAGGTACAGGTAACCAGGAAATCACGCTAGATCGCCGTATTGCGGAAAAACGTGTTTTCCCTGCGATGAATATCAAGAAATCAGGTACGCGTCGTGAAGAACGTTTGATGTCCGAAGACAAACTGCGTAAAGTTTGGATTCTACGCAAACTCCTGCATACCCAAGATGAACTGGTTGCGATGGAATTCCTGCTGGATCGTATGAAAGAAACCAAGACCAATGATGATTTCTTTGATCAGATGAAACGCAAAGCATCGAACTAAAATTATCGGAAAGGTCACTATTCAAGGTGGCCTTTTTTATGGTTGACGCATGTTACACAATGAAACAATGTACTGAAATATCTGTAAACTTATTTTTAAGTTTTTGATTATTAAAATAAACAGATAAATAACTGTATAATTTTTATAAGCTTAATAAGCCTTTCTCCAATCTATATCTTTCAATTAATTGTTATTTTCTGTTAAAAAACCCTTAATTTTTATCGTTTTTTCACTGTTTTTGATGTTCCCCTAGTAGCAATTAAAAATGCGCAGTGATAGCATATTTGCAGACCAGTTAGACTGCTCCTGCGTTGTTAGTCCCTAACACTATTAGGAATAATAAAAGCATATTACAGCCTGACTTTGGTTTTTTTTAATCTCAATTTTTTAGAGAGTGATGCCATGTTATTCAAAAAAATCGCTATTGCTGCTGCAGTTGCTACTACTTTAGCTTTCGTTGGTTGTGCTAAAAAAGCTGACGACGCTGCTGCTGACGCTAACCAAGCTGCATCTGAAGCTGTAGAAGCTGCTTCTGAAGCTGAAGCTGCTGCTGACGCTGCTGCTGTAGAAGCTACTTCTGAAGTTGCTGCTTCTGACGCTGCTGCTGTTGCTGAAGCTGACGCTGCTGCTGCTGTTGCTACTGACGCTGCTGCTCAAGCTACTGCTGCTTCTGAAGCTGCTGCTCAATAATCTTTACGATTATTTAGTAAAAAAAGAGAGCCTTTGGCTCTCTTTTTTTTGTTTAGAAATATAAAAGATTAAAAAAATAAAATTTTTAAATGAAAAAAAGCAGATCAATTGATCTGCTCATTCCCCACACGTTGACGGAACTTCTGCCCCGCGCGGAACGTAACAACACGGCGTGCAGAAATCGGAATCTCTTCACCCGTCTTCGGATTACGGCCTGGACGTTGGCGCTTATCACGTAATTCAAAGTTACCGAAACCCGATAATTTTACTTGTTCGCCCGAGATTAGCGCTTGGCTAATCTCATCGAAAAACAACTCGACCATTTGTTTAGCTTCACGACGGTTTAAACTCGTGAGCTCACTTAAATGATCAGCCATTTCTGCTTTTGTTAATGCTGTCATGAAGCCCTCAATGTCGCTTGGTAAGTGTTTTCCAACACCTGAAGGATATTATCCATACCTGATTTAATTTCAGCATCTTCCAGTGTACGGCTTGGATGCTGCCAGAGAAGTGCAAATGCCAGTGAGCGTTTCCCTTCTTCTACTCCTTGTCCAGTGTACACATCGAACAACCATGTCGAGCCTAGAAGCTCTCCACCTGTTTTTTCGATAAGTCCC
Source organism: Acinetobacter sp. YH12072 (assembly GCF_013419565.1). Taxonomy (NCBI): domain Bacteria; kingdom Pseudomonadati; phylum Pseudomonadota; class Gammaproteobacteria; order Moraxellales; family Moraxellaceae; genus Acinetobacter; species Acinetobacter sp. YH12072. Next base: position 18,109 of record NZ_VOZV01000015.1, read on the forward strand.
TGAATTTCGCTAACATTAATCTTATCACTAATTAAAAGCGCAATATCACGTCGAACCGATGGAAAACGTGATAATTCTGTAAAATTAGATACATAAGTTTGCAAAACAGCCGATTGATCTAATTCAGCGACCCAAGTCGTCGCCAAATCGAGCTCATCTTCCAGCGACGGATGTAAACGACCTAAGTAGCCAATTGACTGACCATTAACTAGAATTTCAGCAGATTGACCAGGATGTAACCAGCTACGTTCAGAACGTACATATTCCACATTTAGACGCGCAGCTGCCAGAATTTCCTCAATGTCACCTTTGAAGTCAAAGAAATCCATTGGCTGTACTTTACCATGCCAGGTTTCAGGCGTACGTGAACCGGTAGCAATCAATGCAAAAGTTGGAATCTGTTTCAGATCATGAATTGAAGCCGCATTCTGGTAATCAAAACGCAGACCAAGTTCGAAGAAACGTACACGGTTTTGCTGACGGTTAACGTTGTACTGTACGCATGGAATCAGGCTAGACAGTAAAGTTGAACGCATCACTGCCAAATCGCTTGAAATTGGGTTCGCCAATGCCAATGGATTAACTTCTGGATTTAACTGTTTTTCCAGTTTCAGGTCAGCAAAACTGAAACTGATCGCTTCCTGATAGCCCAAGGTCACGGCAGTTTGACGAAGCTGAGTCAGTTCAAATTGGTCTTCATATTTCGCCAACTTCACATCAATGACCGGTAAGCTGATTTGAATATTGTCATAACCGTGAATACGGGCAACTTCTTCAATCAGGTCTTGGTAAGTTGCCATATCATAACGGTGTGATGGAGGAACCACTGACCACTGGCCTTCAGCTTTTACAGTCACTTCACAACCTAAACGCGTTAAAGCATCTGTAATGAAATCTGATTCAACTGTATAACCTAATAATTGATCGACTTGAGCTTGTTCTAGCTCAATCGCTTCACGCTTTGGTAATAGCTCTGGTTTTTCAGCTACAATGATTGGACCAAACTCACCGCCTGCAAGCTCAGCAATCAACTGAGAAGCACGGTGCATTGCGATCATAGGAAGTTCAAAGTCTACACCACGTTCATAACGTTGTGACGCATCCGTATGCAGACCGAAACGACGAGCACGGCCAGCAATATGCAATGGCGCGAAAAATGCTGATTCCAGGAAGATTTCAGTAGTTTCATCAGTTACTGATGAAGACAGGCCCCCCATAATCCCTGCAATCGCTAATGCTTTTTCATCATCTGCGATTACCATCACGTCGTCTTGCAGTTCCACTTCCTGTTCATTTAATAGAACCAGTTTTTCACCTGCTTTGGCTTGACGCACATGCACTGAACCCTGAACCTTACCGCCATCAAATGCATGTAGAGGTTGACCCAGTTCCATTAATACATAGTTGGTAATATCGACCAGAATACTGTGCTGACGGATACCGGCACGTACTAAAGCTCGTTCCATCCACTCAGGGGTTGGTGCTTTGGTATTGACGTTTTTGATCACACGACCGAGGTAACGTGCACAACCTTCAGTTTCAACAACGACTTTCTTCTCATCTGCAAGAGTTGCTGCAACTTCTTTAATTTCAGGTGCAGTGACAGGCAATTGGTTAATTACACCAATTTCACGTGCGATCCCGCGAATGCTGAAACAGTCACCACGGTTCGGGGTGATGCTGATATCAATCACGTTGTCATCAAGGTCTAAATATTCACGAACATTGACACCGACTGGTGCATCTGCAGGAAGCTCTAATAGACCATCAATTTTGTCTTCAAGATCGATTTCTGAAGCGCCGCATAACATACCTTGTGATTCAACACCACGCAGTTTGCCTTTCTTGATTTTAAAATCGCCTGGCAGAACTGCACCGATGGTCGCAACAGGCGCTTTCATACCGGCACGTACGTTAGGTGCACCACACACGATTTGCAAAGGCTCACCTGAACCAATGTTTACAGTAGTAACACGTAAACGGTCTGCGTCCGGATGCTGTTCGACAGTCAGGACTTCACCCACAACCACCCCTGTGAACGGTTTTGCAGCTGGAGACAAATCATCTACTTCCAGGCCCAGCATAGTCAACTGGTCAGAGAGTGTGTCACTGTCGATGGCTGGGTTAACCCATGTGCGCAGCCAATTTTCGCTAATTTTCATACATTCATTTCCTTAATCTCCCCTAGCCCCTCTTTTTCAAAGAGGGGAAATCCCACACCCTATCTTGTTTCGTGTAAGTCCCCCTTTTACAAAGGGGGATTTAGGGGGATTTTTAAATCTAAAAATTAATATGTTTTAGCCACTCAACTTTATAAGAAGAGGCTATTAAATCTCTTAAGCAAACTGGCGTAAGAAACGCACATCGTTTTGATAGAACATACGCAGGTCATTAATGCCATAACGCAACATTGCAAAACGTTCTACACCTAAACCAAATGCAAAGCCTTTGTATTTGTCTGGATCAATACCCGCAGCGCGAAGTACATTTGGATGCACCATACCGCAACCCAAAACTTCTAACCATTTGCCACGCTCATCCATAATGTCCACTTCAGCACTTGGCTCAGTGAACGGGAAATAAGACGGACGGAAACGCACTTTCAAATCTTTTTCGAAGAATTCGTTTAGCAGGTTTACCAATAAACCTTTCAATTCAGCAAAGCTGGTATTTTCAGCAACGTATAAGCCTTCGATCTGATGGAACATTGGTGAATGCGTCTGGTCAGAGTCACAACGGTATACACGACCTGGGCACACGATACGAATTGGTGGCTGCTGGGTTTCCATGGTACGAATCTGTACACCCGAAGTATGGGTACGTAGCAGATGGTTCACATCAAAATAGAAAGTGTCGTGCATGGCACGTGCAGGGTGATGGCCCGGAATATTCAATGCTTCGAAGTTGTGATAGTCATCTTCAACTTCTGGACCAGTTGCTACTGTAAAACCTGCTTTGGTAAAGAATTGACAGATACGTTCTTGTACTTGGGTCACTGGGTGGATGCTGCCCACCTGTTGGCCACGACCGGGCAAGGTAATATCAATTGTTTCACTAGCAAGCTTCTGCTCTAGTGCAGCTTTTTGCAGTTCAGCCTGACGTTGTGTCAAAGCACTTGTGATGGCTTCACGAACTGCGTGAATTTGTGCCCCGAACGCTTTACGTTGTTCAGGATCCATTTTCCCCAGCGACTTAGATTGTTCCGCGAGCTGGCTTTTTTTCCCCGTAAATTGCACTCGTACTTGATCAAGTGCAGCAAGGTCTTGAGCTGCTGCAATCGCAGCGAGCGCTTCAGTGGTCAGGGCTTCCAGTGACATAGTAACTCTCAAAGCAACAGGTTAGAAATATTTTTAAAAACCCCATATTCTAACAGTTTTTAGGCGAGTTGATGAAGTGCGCTTTTAATGAAAATTAGAATAGCATCATGAATTATAAAAAGTATAAGATAAACATAATATCAATCAGATCAAATCACTATGGCACTCGATCAAATTTGGAAACAGCAACTGACCCTCGTCACTTATGGCAATGAGTTTTTAACTCAGGATCTCAGTTTCAGCCGCTGGCTGAATCACTCCATTTTTAATCAGCACCATTTAACTTTTCGAGATCTGATTTCCCAGCATTTACTGGCACAGCACTTTCAAATCTGGTTAGAAGGTCTGAAAAAACAAGGTGTTCGTCGTATTAGTCTACATTCTTCACATTTACTGGAAGATGAAAATAACCCTAATGCCAATGTTGAGCTGGTTCCTTTGGCTCATGTGATTATCAGTCATCATGCTCAAGGTAAAACCGCCTGGATGATCGGTAAGGAACTGGCTGAATGGTATACCGTTGATAATGATTATGAAGCACCAGAAGCCCAACAGTCGCCTTTACGTCATGAAGTATTCTGGCGTTATGAACTGAACAGTAAACTGGCCAAAAGAATTGATGCTGATTTGGTGCAGCCAAACTGGGATGATATTCATACCTATACTGAACAGGAATTATTTGAACACCATTTAGCTCAAGGATTCACTGAGCCTGCTTATACTGGTTTGCCTTATTACGGTACTACCCCAACGATTCAGTCTCATGCAGAAAATCCGAGTCACCTAGCTTTGATTCCAACGGATTATTCATCTGATTATGCTCATCAGACCTTGTACCGTCTGGATGCATTAAGTGATTTTATTCAGACGAAGATTCAACACCCTTATAACGATGATGGTCAGGTACTGAATCCAGAGCAGCAATTAAATCTGCGCCACTTTGCACAAAAAATCGATGAAATCAGTGCCAAGTTCATTGTGAAAGTGGCCAATCATTATAAAACCGCACAACTCACTCCTAAAGTGACGCCTGATCCTTTTGCAGGGATGAATACTGAGGATCGCGCGGTCAAAGTTTCTAAAGCACATAAGCCCCATGACGCAGCTAAATCCAATTCAGGCAATGTGATTACCCTGATTATTATTACGGTGATTATCTGTTTGATTGGATATTATTTTGGGCTTTAAAGACTGATTTGAACGTCAAAAAATAAAAAAGACAGAGATAAAAAAAGACCGCTAAAAGCGGTCTTTTTTCTAAGTCATAAAGACTTATGCAGCCAACGCATCTTTAGCTTTAGAAGCTAGAGCTGCAAACGCAACTGCGTCATGCATAGCGATGTCAGCAAGTACGCGACGGTCGATGATAACCTGAGCTTTTTTCAAGCCAGCGATCATACGGCTGTACGATAAACCGTTTTGACGTGCACCAGCGTTGATACGCGCAATCCATAGAGCACGGAATTGACGTTTCTTCTGACGACGGTCACGGTAAGCGTATTGACCAGCTTTGATTACCGCTTGGAACGCTACGCGGTAAACGCGTGAACGAGCACCATAGTAACCTTTAGCGCGAGCAAGAATTTTTTTGTGACGGCGATGAGCCTGTACACCACGTTTTACACGAGCCATTTATAATCTCCTTAGATGTACGGGCACATACGACGAACTGAAGCAACGTCACTTACGTGAACCATTACACAGCCGCGCAATTGACGAATACGCTTAGCAGATTTTTTGGTCAAAATGTGGCGTTTGAACGCTTGTTTACGCTTAAAACCGTTAGCAGTCGCTTTGAAGCGTTTAGCTGCACCACGGCGAGTTTTCATCTTAGGCATAACAACCTCTTTTGAACACCTGTTCGGCACGTCTGCACCATTGCAAGAACGCCCTGCAGGTAAGGGAGCCGATATTCTAATGCATCTTTGCTTAAAACAAAAGCACTAGTCTTTTTTTCTTGATGAATCTGCAAACTTAGCATTTTTTACGATAAGAATTGAATGATGAATTTATATACTGCTTGCGATATCACTTTATAATTTGTCAATTTTTTCAGTTACAGCTCTTTATGCACATTCAGCCCGATGCATTTGCCGCACTCCGTTATCGAGACTTTTCTATTGTTACCTTAAATCAGTTTTGCCTGACTTTAGCCATTCTGATTCAGGAAATTATTGTTGCCTATTCACTATATCAGATTACCAAAGACCCGCTGACCTTAGGACTGATTGGTCTGGCAGAGGCGATTCCATTTATTTCCCTTTCTTTATGGGGTGGATATGTTGCGGATCGTTTTAATAAGCAGACTATTATGAAAATCTGTTTATTTTTTGCCATTCCGATGCCTGTCATTCTCTGGTCACTGTTTCATTATCACGGTTTGGGAAACCTCAGCACCAGTCAATTATCTTGGGGAATTTATGCCGTCATTTTCTGTCTGGGTACCATTCGTGGCTTTTATAATCCTTCAGCAACTTCACTAAAACCCTTTCTGATTCCACGTGCACTCTATGCCAATGGTGCAACTTGGACCACAATTGGCTGGCAAAGTGGTGTAATTATCGGGCCGATGCTCGGTGGTTTTATGCTGGCGTTTTTAGGTCGGGAAACCAGTCTTCTAACTGTCGCAGTACTGGTCAGCATCTGTTTTGTTCTGATTAACTTATTGCAAAAGCGCGATTTTCCTAAAATTGAAACTGAAAATGTCCTGCATAGTCTGGGCGATGGTTTCCGCTTCATCTGGAACAGTAAAATTGTACTGTGGTCGATTTCCCTAGATCTAGTTTCGGTATTGTTTGGTGGGGTGATTGCCCTCTTACCGATTTTTGCCGAAGATATTCTAAAAGTTGGTCCAGAGGGTTTGGGTTATTTACGGGCTGCTCCTTCCATTGGTGCGCTGATAACCATGATTGTCCTGACCCGCTTTCCGCCTACGCAACATGCCTGGCGTAATATGCTGCTTGCAGTCGCAGGTTTCGGTGTCTTTACTTTACTATTTGCTTTCTCCAACTCGATGTGGCTATCTCTGTTTGCTCTTGCCATGACCGGGGCTTGTGACAGTATTTCAGTGGTGATTCGTCAGACGATTTTACAGATTTATCCACCCGATAATATGCGTGGCCGGGTTGCTGCAGTAAACGGCATGTTTGTCTCGTCTAGTAATGAACTGGGTGCTTTTGAGTCTGGTCTGGCTGCGAGATATATGGGTACGATTATGGCTACAGTGTTTGGTGGCAGCATGACCCTACTGGTGGTTGCCATCAGCTGGGCGAGAACCAAGGATCTGTTTGGAGTTGATATTACCAAAGGAAATGAAAAATAATTTTTAGTTCTGATGTGCAAAGGTTTTTCAATCAAGAAAATTCTGCGCACTAATGATGAATATAAATAAAAAGAGGCTTTATGCCTCTTTTTTAAAACATCGCATACGCCCAATAGACAAACAGATAACGTCCAATTTTGGCAATACTGACTATCAAAATAAAACGGGTAAAATTTTCCTTGAGCAAACCGGCAATTAATGTAATTGGATCGCCAATAATCGGCACCCAGCTCAGCAATAATGACCAATAGCCGTATTTCTGATAGGTACTTTGAGCTTTAAGCATCTGCTGCTCAGAGACTGGAAACCATTTTTTATGCTTATATTGCTCAATCTTGAACCCCAGATACCAGTTCACACAGGAACCCAAGATATTTCCAGCACTTGCAATCATGATGAGCAAGGCCGCCGAATAGCTCCCTTGCCATAATAAACCCAGCAAAACCGCTTCCGACTGCAGCGGTAATAAAGTGGCTGCACCAAAAGCGGCAAGAAAGAGCAGAAACAGGGACATCCCGAGACTAGCGGCTTAAACCCAGTTTTTTCTTGGCTTTAAGATATTCCCAATTCGCCCAGACTATAGCCATAACCATGACCAAAATACGTGACCATTGATATTTCTGGGTGATCGGCTCAAGAGCTGTATTTAAAATCTGACGATCTTTGGTATTCAAGGCACTGATCACCTGATCCACATGCACAATTTCAGCAATAAACAGCAGCAGACAAGCTGCGATACCGAAAATAATACTCCAGTAAATTCGAGGATTCGTTTCCACGATTTTAGTAAAGTTCAGGAAAAAATCTTTCATATACTCACCCAATAAAAAACCACCCAAAGGTGGTTTAATCTACTTTTATCTAGTTTAGCACAAAGGCCAGACTTATCTGACCTGTATTGCTAACGCTCTTTGCACCGCTGGACGCGCAGTCAGGCGGGTCACATATTCCTGTACTTCCGGATAATCAGCCAGATCAATCTGCTGCCATTCATGACGTAGCACCCATGGCAAAATAGCCATATCCGCAATCGAATACTCACCAGCTACATATTTCTGACCAATCAGCTGTTTGTTCAGAACCCCATATAGACGCTTGGTTTCATTGACATAACGATCAGTAGCATATGGGATACGCTCAGGAGCAAAACGGCTAAAGTGATGATTCTGCCCCAGCATCGGACCCAAGCCACCCATTTGCCACATCAGCCATTGCTCAACTTCAACACGTTGCTGCTCATCATCCGGATAAAACAGGCCGGTTTTACGACCCAAATATTGCAGAATCGCGCCAGATTCAAAGACTGAAATCGGTTCACCACGCGGGCCATCCTGATCCACAATCGCAGGAATTTTGTTATTTGGAGAGATACGTAAAAAATCAGGTTGAAACTGGTCATTTTCCAGAATATTGATCGGGAAAATTTTATACTCCAAGCCCATTTCTTCTAATGCGATGGTAATTTTATGGCCATTGGGCGTTCCCCAATAATAGAGATCAATCATGTTATTACCTGTTACCTTTTCGTTTTTACATGACATTATTGAAATTTGATCTAGTTATAGCATGATTTAAAGCCCTACTTCCGCATATTTTGTTATAGGTTCAGCAGTAAAATCGCTAAATTTAAAGCATTATTTTTAGCCCAAGATGGGTTCAAATATTTTTAAATCTTGAGGCTTGAAAAGCTTCGCCTCAATCCTATATTAGAAATAGAGCAATGATCTATTCAGGAGATTGTTTCTAATCACTGAGTTCATATTGAAGAATTGCATGTTGTTTAAAAAACTTTTCTGAGATCAGGAGGTAAGATCAATGAGCAATTTCAGTCTTAGCCCACTATTCCGTCGTAGTATCGGTTTTGACCGCTTTAATGACCTTTTTGATTATGCAATGCAAAGTGAGGCACCGAACTATCCACATTACAACATTGAAAAAACCGGCGACAACAATTACCGCATTGTGGTTTCTGCTGCCGGATTCAATGAAGACCAGCTAGAGATCAATCTGGAAAATCAGGTTCTGACCATTAGCGGTAAAGCGATGGAAGAAAATTCAGATACGACTGTGGAATTCCTACATAAAGGCATCGCCCACCGTTCATTCAAGCTGTCTTTACGTCTGGATGAACATGTGGAGGTACAACAAGCTGAATTTGAAAATGGTTTATTGAAAATCGAATTGCAGCGCAATGTGCCGGAAGAAAAATTGCCTCGTCAGATTCCGATTGGCAAAAAGCTGTTAGCTGAAAAAAATGAATCTAACGAGCAGCAAAGCTGATCCTCAACGAAAAGAAAGGCCCGAACGGGTCTTTCTTTTTTAGGACAGAATCCTTAAGCTTGAAAGTGTTCAATTTTCACTCCTTATAAAAATAATAATATGAACACATCAGACATTATTCTGTTTCATCAAAGTGCCCAGACGATGAAACATATGGGACTTCTCCTCCTTTGCTATCCCGTTGGGATTTTGATGACCTTATACCGTCATACTCCAGATCCTCCTTCCAGTTTTGTTCGAGGATTGGTATTTTTATGGCAGGAGTCCCCAAGCTTTTATGGCTATATGCTGGGTTTCCTGATGCTATCGCTCTTGGTATATAGCATTAAACTAAAAATCACCTCGCGGACAATTTATTACACCCTGGCAGGATACCGGATCAGTCTGTGTTTATATCGTGAAACCGTCCATTACAGCTTTATCAATCCTCAATATGATTCAATTAAGGCACGTACCAAACGCTGGCTAATCGGACTTCCCGCTCATCAAATTAATCAGCGAGATGGCACGCTCGATTTTATTCTTTGTCAGCCCAGTTGGCGCGACCAGCTCTGTTTAAGATTATTCCGGATTCATTTATCGATGTTTTCCCGCCAGCAAGCTAAGGAAATCATTCAAGCCATGTACAGTGCTTGGAATTTAAGATCATAAAGGCTGATTCAAAAGCAATTTTAATCATGAAGTTTAAGCTGAAAGAAATTTATCTCATCAGATTCCAAAGGATAAAAAGCAGTTATTAAAAAATGGTGTTCTGGTTAGGACTTTCCCCTATCACTACATATATTTGATTTACATAAAATTTCGGCTATGCTTTTTCTGAAACAGAATAAAACATTCAATAAATACCATAGATAAAAAAATCTGCCGTAGGTGCACTATGAATTATGTCCGTCGCAACGCCCTCAGTCCATTCATGCTATTGGGCTTGCTGTTCTTTTTATTGATTGTCATTTTACTGCTATTGTTTGGCTGGCCACATTATAAAGTTTGGAAACAAGGCATGGATGGTCAGGCAGCATTGGCTGAAGCAGAACAATCCAAAATGATTCAAGTGCAAGTTGCAAAAGCGGAACTGGAAAGTGCCAAACTGCGCGCAGAAGCCATTAAACTCGTTGGGCAGGCAGCTAAAGATTATCCTGAATATCGCAAGCAGGAATTTATTGGTGCATTTGGTGAAGCCCTACGTGAAGGTCGTATTCAACAAATAATTTATGTACCCACTGAGGCCAATATTCCGATTGTAGAAGCAGGAAAATCCTACCCTGCTCAATAGAAGATTAAATTACCTCATAAAAAAAGCCCTGCAAATGCAGGGCTTTTTTTCATCAAGAGATGCTTACTTTTTCTTTTTAGGACCAAGCAGCATACCCATTTGACGACCTTCCATTTTTGGTGCTTGTTCAACAACACCATATTCAACGACGTCTGCTTCAACTTTTTGCAGTTGAGCCAGACCCAGTTGCTGGTGAGCCATTTCACGACCACGGAAACGCAGGGTAATTTTAACCTTGTTTCCTTCTTCAAGGAATTTGATGATTGCACGTAATTTTACGTTGTAATCACCTACATCTGTCGCAGGACGTAGCTTGATTTCTTTCACCTGGACTTGATGTTGTTTTTTCTTCGCTTCTTTCTGCTTTTGTTTCAGATCAAACAAATGCTTATTGAAGTCCATGATTTTGCAAACAGGTGGCTCAGCATTGGCTACGATCTCAACAAGATCAAGCTCAACATTTTCTGCTGCGCGCAATGCTTCCGCAAGGCTTACAATACCTTTTTGCTCACCATTTTCGTCTACAAGACGAACTTCTTTAGCACGAATTTCATCATTCAAGGCAGGACGGTTTGATTTATTACCGCCCTGTTGATTACGGTCAGGCTGTTTAATCGCTGTTACTCCACAATGTACCGGCCGCGTTCGGCAACGGCTGCTTTTACTAAGTCAACGAAAGCATCGATTGACATAGTACCCAAATTTTTTCCTGAGCGGGTACGGACATTCACAGTACCTTCCTCTACCTCACGGTCCCCAAGTACCAATAAGTAAGGAATACGCTCTAAAGTACGTTCACGAATCTTAAAGCCGATTTTCTCATTTCTCAAGTCAGAAATTGCACGAATTCCGTTTTCTTTAAGTTTCGCGACGACTGACTCACAAGCCTCGGCTTGAGCATCAGTAATATTCATGACACACGCTTGCACTGGTGATAACCAAGGTGGCATAAAGCCCGCGTAGTGTTCAATCAGTATACCAATAAAACGTTCGAAACTGCCAAGAATTGCACGGTGCAACATCACAGGCTGATCACGATCGTTGTCTTCAGTAACATAAGAGGCATCCAGACGTTCTGGAAGGTTGAAGTCACATTGAATGGTACCACACTGCCAGATTCGGCCTAAGCAGTCTTTCAATGAGAATTCGATCTTCGGACCGTAGAATGCACCTTCACCTGGTTGTAAATCCCAATCTAGGCCAGCAGCATCTAAAGCATCTGCCAAAGATTTTTCTGCCATATCCCAAAGTGCATCATCACCCACACGTTTTTCAGGACGTGTAGATAACTTCATTTGTACTTCTTCAAAGCCAAAATCTTTGTATACGTCTAGTGTCAATTTGATAAAGTCTGCAACTTCAGTACCGATTTGTTCTTTAGTACAGAAAATATGCGCATCATCTTGGGTAAAACCACGTACACGCATGATGCCGTGTAAAGAACCCGATGGCTCGTTACGGTGACATGAACCAAACTCCGCTAAACGGATTGGAAGATCACGATATGATTTTAAGCCCTGGTTGAACACTTGCACGTGACAAGGACAGTTCATCGGTTTTACAGCGTAGTTACGGTTCTCTGAATGAGTCGTAAACATGTTTTCAGCATAGTTCGCTGCGTGACCTGATTTTTCCCAAAGCGTGAAATCCACCACTTGTGGTGTACGGATTTCAAGATAGCCATTTTCTTGCTGAACTTTACGCATGTATTGTTCAAGCACTTGGTAAATGGTCCAGCCGTTTGGATGCCAGAACACCATACCTGGTGCTTCTTCCTGCATATGGAACAAGTCTAAGGCTTTACCAATTTTACGGTGATCGCGTTTTTCAGCTTCTTCAATACGCTTGATATAAGCTGCGAGCTGTTTCTTATCCGCCCAAGCTGTACCATAGATCCGTTGTAGCTGTTCATTCTTCGCATCACCGCGCCAGTAAGCACCAGAAATTTTAGTCAGTTTGAACGATTTTAGGAATTTGGTATTTGGTACGTGCGGACCACGGCACATATCCAGATAGTCCTGATGGTAGTACAGGCCCATTTGAGTTTCTTCAGGCATGTCTGCGATCAGGCGCAATTTGTATTCTTCGCCACGTGCAGTGAATTCTGCAATCACTTCATCACGTGGAGTCATTTTTTTCACGACGTCATAGTCTTGATCGATGAGCTTTTTCATACGCTCTTCAATCGCAGCCATGTCATCTAAAGTAAATGGACGTGGCATCCAGATGTCATAGTAGAAACCTTCTTCAATGACTGGACCAATGACCATCTTTGCTTCTGGGAACAATTGCTTAACGGCATGACCCACCAAGTGTGCGCAAGAGTGACGAATAATTTCGACACCTTCTTCATCTTTAGGCGTGATGATGTGTAAGGTTGCGTCTTCAGTAATCAGATCGCACGCGTCCACTAGACGATCGTTTACACGACCTGCAACGGTATTTTTTGCAAGACCAGGACCGATGCTTTGAGCAACTTCCATCACAGATACGGCGTGATCAAACTGTTTTTGATCGCCATTTGGCAAAGTGATAATTGGCATATGAAATCCTTAAGGAGTGATGCCCCGTACCATGGAGCATGTCACCGCGAGATTATGATCGAGGGAGAACCTCAAAAGATAAAAACGGTGGATAAATAAAAAATCGCCTAGAATTTTACACGGCTTGAGCCAATGATTAAACCTTTTCCCTAATAAAAATAGGATTTATCACCAAAAAGTTCTTTTGAGCTGCAACGAGTTAAGATCATTATTCGCTCAAGAATTATTTATTCTCTAAAGGTTTGCCACGCTTCAAATTGCCTTTCAGCATAGACATACAAGTGAGAAAACTGGGGAATAATAGCCTCACTTTGGGTCGGCCTTAAAAACACATAATCATCGACTTTCAGTTCGCAAGATTTCGGTACCAGAACCATTTCCTGATTGCTACTGCGTCCATATAAAACATGCGGCTGGCTTTTTTCTGGAAAATAATAGTCCGCCTGCCAGTAGCCACCATACACAAATAGCGCTTTATGCTGATGTGGTAGATGATTCAGCATTTCCAGTCCAGGAATCTGGCTATAAGGCAGCACTTTTAAAATTGGTGTGGCGATCCACAAGGCACATTTTAAAGCTGAGAGATTGTCTAGATCAAAATCGCTGGGTTTAAGTAGCATGGAACCAAAAGCCAGATCATTACAAACACTCTGCTGGCAATGCTGCATAAAGGTCGGACTGCCGCCACCGTTAAAACATAGGTTTTCATGCCATAAATCAGGAAATTGCTGTTGCAGCGTCAGCTTGAATTGTTGATAAATCTGCTGTGATTGCTGATAACTTTTTTCAGGACTTTTGAGAATTTTTGGCAGTTTGGCTACATGCGCATCGTAGCCCATTAATCCGGAAAATTTTAGATCCAGAGGATGCTGCTGAATCAGCTTGAGTAGGGCTACGAACTGTTCCTGACTGCTTACTCCTCCGCGATGTAGACCCACGTCAATTTCAATATTCACATTCAGGCAGAGATTCAGACTTTGCGCGAGTTGCAGATATTGCTCCAGGCGTGCCTGACTATCGATCAGCCATTGAATTTTTGCTTGAGGATTTAAGCCCTTTTGACCAAACCAGCTCTGATAAAAGCGCTGCGCTGCATGAATCGGCATCGGTTTACCGAGCAGAATGTCCGCTTGCTGAAATGCTCCGATAATTTCCCGAAGATGTGGCAGATGAAATACCATAAAACGCTGGGTATTCAGCTTTTCACTAGCGAATTGAAGCATTTCGGTACTGGCTAGAGATTTCACCACCAGACGTGGCTTTAACTGCACAGGGAGCTTCGACTGCACAACATTCAGATTATGCTGATATTGCGCCAAATCCAGAATCAGTTGTGGTGTACCTGTACCCTGCTGTTTTAGGTCTTGAGTCAATTGCTGAAAATAAGTTGATCGCATCTTTTACTCCTGCTACTTAGCCAGAAACAGTTGTTTCAAGTAGGGATTCAGCCATTTTTTCTGCGGATCCAGTTGCTGACGTAGCGCCACAAATTCAGGCCATTTTGGATATAAATCACGCAGTGATGCAGCATGCATGTTATGCAATTTCCCCCAATGCGGTCGCCCCTGATATTTCTGAAAAATCGGTTCCACTAGATTAAAAATGACGTGATAATCCTGCTTATAAAACTGATGGATAGAAATTGAAACTGAATCCCGCTGATAAAACGGACTGAGCCAGATGTCATCCGCTTTGACATAACGAAACTCGATCGGAAAGAACATCGGCACACGATGCTGCCTTAAACAATGCAGCACTTCTTCCAGACACTGCAAGCCTAGTTCGACCGGAATCTGATATTCCATTTCATTAAATCGGGTATTACGCGGTGTGGGGAAAATCTGACTGGACCAATCCACAAAACAGGTCGGTTTGACAAAAACACCAAGCAGCTTTTGCAGATAAGGATTGGTAGACGGCAATAACCTTGTCAATTCCGAGCACAACATTAATAAACTATCTTCTGATGGCCAGCTTTCTTTTCTCGGCTGAATGCGGTCATCAGTTTCATCCAGCGTTTTCAGCATGACCTGATCAGCATACAGAAAAGCCCAAAACTCAAGATGTCGATGCTGATGTTTCCATTGATCGATATTGGAAAATATGTCTTTTAATGAACACAACCGGATCTGTTCTTTTAATTTATAACGCGGCCGATTTTGCAGGGTGATTTTGGTGAGTATTCCAAGACTGCCCAGTGCTACCCGCCCTGCCTGAAAAATTTCCGTATTTTGCTGCTCATCACATTGCAATAATTCGCCATCTGCAGTCAGTAATTCAAAGCCTTGAACGAAAGCAGATAAACACGGCAAATCAATTCCCGTGCCATGCGTACCGGTCGAGACTGCACCCGCCAGACTTTGCTGATCAATATCGCCTTGATTGATCAAAGCCTGATTAAGAGGGGCTAGATATTCACCCAACTCAGATAAACGCGTACCTGCCTGTACAGTACATTGAGCTGTCGCTTCATCTGCATCTATCACGCCTTTGAAATGATCCAGACGAATCAAGACCTCATCGGTTTTAGCTAGTGCACTGAATGAATGTCCTGCACCCACCACACGAATCTGCGCATGTGACTTCACCAGATTTTGCAATTCATTAATTTCTTTAGGCTCAAAAATTTGAGGAGAACTGTACTGGCTTCCTGACCAGTTGCGCCATGTTGCATCCGCCTGTTGTATTTTCATTATTATTCCTTGGCTGAGGCTATATTTAACACCCATTTAGAGTAAAATACCTAAAAAGGCAAATATGGGAACCCATAGGTTCAAAAAAATCGGTGCTTAAAAATAATTTTATTAATATTCAATTATTTAAATTTTTAAAATTATACATTCGCACTCGACTAAAGCATAACTGCAAGACTTCCAAGAATTGCATATCTTTTTTAACAGGATATGAAAAATAAATATAGAACGGAGTTTTACAATGGTTAAGGCATACGATGAATTACCGCGCACCCCTGCCAATTTTGTAGCGCTGTCACCTTTACGCTATCTCGATCGCGCGGCTTATATCTACCCGAATCAAAATGCGATCATTCATGGTAAGCGTCGTATTACCTGGCGTGAAAAATACAATCGTTGCCGTCAGTTTGCCCACCAGCTCCAGAATTTAGGCATCGGTAAAAATGACACCGTTTCAGTTTTACTGCCAAACGTACCTGCGATGATCGAAGCACACTTTGCTGTGCCAATGGCGGGTGCGGTCCTGAATACCTTAAATACCCGTCTGGATGCCAAAACATTGGCGTTCATGCTGGAACATGCTGAGACCAAAGTACTGCTGGTCGATCCAGAATTTTCTGCAGTTGCAACAGAAGCTTTGGCTCTGGTTCCACAGCAAGACATTTATGTGATTGACGTGGCTGATGAGGAATTTGAGGGTGAAGATACCCGTATCGGCCAGATTGAATATGAAGACTGGCTGGCTCAAGGCGATGCCAATTTTGAATGGCATTTACCGGATGATGAATGGAATGCGATTAGCCTGAACTACACTTCTGGAACCACAGGTAACCCGAAAGGCGTGGTTTACCATCACCGTGGCGCCTATATTAATGCAGCCAGTAATATCATTGCCTGTGGCATGATGCCACGTGCCACTTACTTATGGACCTTACCGCTATTCCACTGTAATGGCTGGTGCTTTGCCTGGACCATGGCAGCCAATGGCGGTACGAACGTCTGTTTACGTAAAGTTGATCCGGAACTGATCTTTAAGCTGATTGCTGAACATAAAGTGGATTATTTCTGCGGTGCGCCAATTGTACTATCAATGCTGATCAATACCCCTGAAGAGAAAAAGACCAAGTTTGATCATCGTGTCGAAGTGATGGTAGCCGGTGCTGCGCCTCCTGCTGCAATCATTGAGGGCATGCGCAATATCGGTATTAATGTGACTCATGTCTATGGTCTAACTGAGACCTACGGCCCTTCTGCGCTCTGTGCGTCTCAGGCAGGCTGGTCAGATCTGTCGATTCAGGAGCAGGCGCAATTGCATTCTCGTCAAGGTGTACCATATCCGCTGCAAGATGGCATGAAAGTACTTGATCCTGACACTATGCAGGAAGTGCCACATGATGGTCAGACCATGGGTGAAATCATGTTCCGTGGCAACATCGTCATGAAAGGTTATTTAAAGAATCCGGAAGCAACTGCAGAAGCCTTTGCCGGTGGCTGGTTCCATACTGGCGATCTGGCAGTATGCCAACCTGATGGTTATGCAAAAATCACTGACCGCTCTAAAGATGTGATTATTTCGGGTGGTGAAAACATTTCATCGCTGGAAGTGGAAGAAGTGCTCTATCAGCATCCTGCTATTCTCACGGCAGCCGTGGTGGCAAAACCAGATCCTCGCTGGCAGGAAGTGCCATGTGCCTTTGTCGAACTGAAAGTAGGACAAACTGCCACAGCAGAAGAGATTATCGAATTCTGCAAGCAACATCTGGCGCGTTTTAAAGTACCTAAAGATGTGGTGATTACCGAGATTCCAAAAACTTCAACCGGGAAATTGCAGAAATTTATCCTGCGTGACTGGGCCAAAGAACGCTCAACGGGTGAATTTTCTTAATTTATTAAGACTGTAATATCTAGCTCCACTCCTGAATTTTATTTTTAATAGTGAAAAAAGAAAAAATTGGTGAGTGGGGTTTTTTTATATTCAGAATAAAGGCAATTAGTTTATTTAAGTGCTGATTAAGGTTCTTATCCTGAAAGATGCCTTACCAAATTAAAGATACAGAATGCGATCAATCAATGAGGTCCACATCTACGTGCTTATTTTTAGGCAATAAAAAACCCCAAGACTTAATATGCTTGGGGTTCTTCAGAATCTTGGTCCCGAGGGTCGGACTCGAACCGACACGTCATCTCTGACAGCGGATTTTGAGTCCGCCGCGTCTACCAATTTCACCACCTCGGGAGTGGATGACGGCTATATTACTCTGTTTCAAAAACTTGTCAACGCAGAAAAAACACATTTGCCTAATTTTAAAACAATTCTTATTTTTTTGTTTTATAATCGAGCAATTCCCGCCATAAAAAAGAAAAAAGTTTATACTAGCCGCAGTTTTTTTATCGTAAATTGTCATGCAACTTTCTGATTTTAGTTTCGATCTCCCTGATGAGCTGATTGCTCGCTATCCTCTTGAACAACGTAGTGCTTCTCGCCTGTTACATCTTGATGCACAAGGCCAATATCACGATCACCAGTTCACCGATATACTGGATTTATTGAATGAAGGTGATTTGCTGGTTCTGAACGATACCAAAGTAATGAAAGCGCGTCTGAAAGGTAAACGCGCCTCTGGTGGTGCAGTTGAAGTACTGGTTGAGCGTATGATGGATCAGTTCATTGCGCATTGTCATATCAAGGCCAGCAACACACCTAAAGCCGGTGCAGAATTATTTATCGGTCCAGATGAAGTCAAAGTCACCGTTCAAGGTCGTCATGAAAATCTGTTTATTGTCGAGTTTTCTCAGCCGATTCTGGATGTGCTGGATCAATACGGTGCGCTACCAATTCCACCTTATTTCAACCGTGAAGCAGAAGAAATTGATACAGTACGTTATCAGACTGTTTTTAACGATCCGACAAAACTGGCCAGCGTTGCTGCTCCTACCGCTTCCCTGCACTTCGATGAAGAATTGCTGAAGAAACTGGAAGAAAAAGGCATTCAGAAAACCTTTGTGACCTTGCATGTCGGTGCAGGTACTTTCCTGCCAGTTCGTACCAATGATATCGAAAACCATATCATGCACAGCGAATGGTGTCAGGTATCGGATGAATCCATGGAATTGATCAAGGCCACCAAAGCACGCGGTAATAAAGTCATTGCTGTGGGTACGACCGCAACCCGTGCGACCGAAAGTGCGGCTCAGGCCAATGGTGGTGAACTAAAAGGCTGGACCGGTGATACTCAAATCTTCATCTATCCGGGTTATGAGTTCAAAGTGGTGGATCGATTGATCACCAACTTCCATTTACCAGAATCTACTCTGCTCATGCTGGTTTCGGCTCTATCTAACCGTGAAAACATTCTGAATGCTTACAAACACGCGGTTGAAAGCAAATACCGCTTCTTCAGTTATGGCGATGCCATGCTGATTGATCAAGCGCAATAACCAACAGGAACCGTCCCGATGCCGATCGAGTCTGTGCAGCATTCCATTCATATTCGACGTAAGAAAAATGCAGTGGTGTTTCGCAATATCGCCCGGCTCTGGGATCTGGGTCGTCAGGCAAAAAGCTATCAGGAATTATTGGATGGCTTGCACCCCTGGAATGGCCCAATTAGCTTAAAATTTGAAAATAATTTACCGCTTGCTCTGGCCGGAATCGGACTCTTTCTGATTGGCTGCATCTTTGTAGCGCCTGCCAATATCTGGATGCAAAGCGGTGTTTTCTTTGGATGCCTATTGGTATTCTGGGCTTATATCAGCTATGAACATCGAAAGCCACTGGATGAAGTCATTCGTTATCTGGAAGATGAGGCGCTCGCCAAAAAATACCAGCTGACTTTTCAGAGGCAGCCACAACATATTTCTATTCCACTGAATCCCCTACATTTTATTAGCCATTTAAAACGTCTGTTCCCGGTATTTAATCAGGGCTCTCTGAGTAATGAAATTTCACGCTATGCCAGCACCGTCTGGGAAGATGAAGATGGTCAACAACATCAGGTTCTAGTCTTTCAATATCATTATGTACATGAAGTTCAGGTACGCAATAAGGAAGGTCAACCGGTCAAACTGACCCAGGTACATAAAGACCTTTGGGGGGTATTTGTTTTTGATGTTCAGATTCAGGGGCTAGCCGTGACTACCTCCAGAAAGAAATTTCATTATCCTTATGCTTATCCCTGGCACAGCAGCGACATTCGCACCAACCAGAAGTTAAATTTCTTTGGCAGTGATCCGATGCAAATGGCCAAAATGCTCACGCCTGGTTTTGTACTTCGACTAGCGGACTTTTTTGAACAGCGTCAGGGCGATTTACTGTTTCACCCGGAAAGTCATATGCTCTGCTATCTGGGACCACATGATTTATTTCAGGTATCCAGTAAACACGATAAAATTAACGATATTTCCACATTGCGTGGCCATCTCAGAACGTTTAAATTAATAGAATTGGAAAAGTTACATACTGATCTGACGCAATTTTTAAAATAATTATTTTTTTCTGGGGACTACTTTTATGGGATTTTTTGTTTTTGTCATTATCCCGCTTCTGGTCATTATTGCCATTATCATGATTCGTAACAGCATTGTGCGTCATCATAACTCCACTATTCGTGCATGGTCCGATGTCGCCAGCTATGAGCGGCAAAAACTAAAAATCCTGGATGGTCTGCAAGCTCTGGTTGAGCAATATTCCAGTTTTGAAAAAGGAACTTTAGAAAAAGTCACTGAACTGCGCCAGAACATTATGAACCTGAATATTCAGGATGCCGATATTGCCCAGTTACAACGGGTTGAAAACCTGAATAAAGAACTGATGCGCAGCCTGAATGTGGTGATTGAAAACTACCCTGAACTGAAAGCAAATGACATTTATCTGAAAATGATGAATGAAATTGAAGAACAGAATGAAAATGTCGGCGCTGCAATTACCATCTACAACCGCAATGTCGAACTCTTCAATAACCAGATTCAGATTTTCCCACACAATATTATCAATAACATGTTCCTCAAAAAGAAAGCAGTACGCCCTTTCCGTGACCAGACCGTGACTCAAAACTTTGACTATCGTCCGAACTTCCACTGAGAAAAATCATTACATTTTATAGTTTTTGATTTGCAATACATTGGCTTATGATGAAAGAGTGAGAGATAAAGCAATACACTTATAAAAACCCAATAAAAAGAATAAAAAATCATGCTGGATTATTTAGAACACTTGCAACAGACGCTGGTCAAGGAATTTTATCAGCTGTATGACCGCTATCAGGATGACCACATCTATGCCTGTAGTCTGGTCTTTGACGAATTTTTATTGCTGGATGATCTGGCGATTTCCACAGAACGTAGCATTTTTCAGGACCCTGAAGATCCACAGCAATATCTGGCCGAACGGGATCGCTGGAATGTACGAAAATGGCGCTATAGAACTCAAGCCTCGTCACAATCTGAACTCGTGCCTTTTAAAACTTGGCTGGCAGAGTATTTTAAAACCCAGCATAGTTTTGGCCATCCTGTCTTAGCTCAACAAAAACAGCTTCCTGCTACTCACTTGGATTTATTGCTAGAAACTTTTAAGCAAGCTAAACATAGACTTTCTGAAGCTTATGGTCTGGATCTAGATTCGATTATCTTTTTCCTCAGCGTTCCGACCCAGAACGAATTTGAATGCCGATCTGCACTTGAACTCAATTCCGACAGTCGCTTATTGCAGGACTTTTTAGCTTCCAGACAAGCTCAGCCTTTGCCTGCATCCCATAAACGCTTCAAGCTTTCGCAAAGTGACAAAGACATCTTGATTGATCTGGAACAAATGCTCACGATAGAGCCTTATGACTATCTAGAAGTGGCGCAGGATGCCTATTTACTGACGCTGGAATCTTATTTTGTCGACAGCAATATCTATATCCAAAAATTGATCCAGCATATTGCTGCCATGGCGGCTGAACCTGATGGTAGCTGTGCCTTGAGCCGGGAAGAAATTATGCAGCGTTTACAGCAATTTTCTGCAAACTTACCTCTTTCACCTGATATTTCCTCTATTCATCGATAAATAAAATTACAGAGTGAATTCTCTACAATGCTGGCGTTTAAGGTCAGAATCAAGGAAAATAGCGCCCTTTAATTCGCATTAGTAATCAGCGAACTGTTTTTTCGCCTTGATTTGGAACTCTTATGAAGTTTGAAAAATTAGGTCAGTCGGGTCGTGCCCGTCGTGGTCGTTTAACGCTTGAACATGGCGTAGTAGAGACACCCGTCTTTATGCCAGTTGGTACTTATGGCACGGTTAAAGGCATGTTGCCACGTGATGTTGAAGGCATTAAAGCGCAGATTATCCTCGGTAATACCTTCCACTTGTACCTGCGCCCGGGTCTTGAAGTCATCAAGCAACATGGTGGCCTGCACGGTTTCATGAAATGGGACAAACCGATTCTGACTGACTCAGGCGGCTTCCAGGTCTTCAGTCTGGGTGCAATGCGCAAGATTGAAGAAAAAGGCGTGACCTTCCGCTCTCCGATCGATGGTTCAAAAGTTTTCCTTTCACCTGAAATTTCGATGGAAATTCAGCATACGCTGAACTCCGATATTGTGATGATTTTTGATGAATGTACGCCTTATCCTGCAACCCATGAAGAAGCGCAAAAATCTTTGCAGCTGTCTTTACGCTGGGCTGAGCGCTGCAAGAAACATCATCATGATGAACTCAACAATAAAAATGCCCTGTTCGGGATTATTCAGGGTGGGATGTATGAAGACCTGCGCGATGAATCCTTAAAAGGTCTGCTTGAGATTGACTTCGACGGTTATGCGATTGGCGGTCTATCTGTCGGTGAACCAAAAGAAGAAATGATCAAGGTGCTGGATTATCTTCCGAATAAAATGCCGGAAAATAAACCGCGTTACCTGATGGGTGTCGGCAAACCGGAAGATATCGTTGAAGGTATCCGTCGCGGTGTAGACATGTTCGACTGCGTCATGCCAACCCGAAATGCACGTAACGGTCATTATTTCGTGACCGATGGTCTGGTGCGTATCCGTAACAGCCAATACCGTCATGATCAAAGCCCACTTGATCCACATTGTGACTGCTATACCTGTCAGAACTTTACCCGTGCTTATCTGTTCCATTTAGAGAAATGTGGAGAAATGCTGGGTTCTATGCTCGGTACCATCCATAACCTGCGTTATTACCAGCGTTTTACCGAAGATATCCGCAATGCGCTGGATAACGGAACTTTTGATGAATTTGTTCAGGACTTTTACGCTCGTCGTGGCTTGGAAGTTCCACCTTGTCCACAAGATTAATCTTTCAGCATTTGCGCTGAGGAAAAAGACAGGGTAAATTGCAAGAATATGTCAATTTATTATCAAGTTGATCACCAGTTTTTTATTTTAGGAAAATGAAATGAGCCTATTTATTTCGACTGCTCACGCTGCAGGTGAAGCTGCACAACAACCAAGCTTGATGGCTAACCTTTTGATGATTGCGGTTTTTGTTGCAATCTTCTATTTCTTGATCTGGCGCCCTCAATCAAAACGTGCCAAAGAGCACCGTGCTCTGGTTGACAGCCTTGGCGTAGGCAGCGAAGTCGTTTTTGCAGGCGGCTTAATGGGCAAAATCACTAAAATTGAAGGTGATTTCGCAGTCGTTGAGTTGAGCCGCGGTGTAGAAGTCAAAGTTCAACGCGCGAGTGTGATCTCAGTTTTGCCTGAAGGCACTTTAAATAACATTTAATCAAAATTAGTCGTGCTCCCCGCACGACTTTTTCATTTTAAGAAGAAAACGAATGCGTTACCCAGCATGGAAATATGTGCTGATCCTGGTTGTCCTGGTGGTCAGTACTTTATATGCCCTGCCAAGTTTGTATCCAGATGAACCTGCTGTACAGATTTCGGGTGCCAAAGCCGGTACTCAGATTGACGCAGGCATCGTACAAAAAGCAGAGCAGATTTTAACAACTGAAAATATTGCAACTCACGACAATAGCTTTAGTAATAACGCTGCTTTATTACGTGTAAATTCAAGTGAAGCACAGCTGAAAGCCAAAGAAGCTTTACGCCGTGGTTTAGGTGATGAATACGTCGTAGCACTTAACCTTGCTCCAACCACTCCAGAATGGCTACAGAAAATTGGTGCCAAACCAATGAAACTGGGTCTGGACTTACGTGGTGGTGTTCACTTCCTGCTCGAAGTGGATATGGACAAGGCGATTGCACAGCGCATGGACACCTCAGCAACTGACCTGCGTCGTCAGCTGCGTGATAACAACCTGAAATTCAATAGCCTGAATTTAAGCAATAACACCATTGTTGTGCAGTTTGCCAATAATGATGATCGTGCTGCTGTCATGGATTTCTTGCGCCGTAATGGCAATGAATTCAATCAGCAGGCAGTGGCGACTGAAACCGGTTCGACTTTACGCCTCAACTATACCGATACGCGTAAGCAGGAAATCGAATCTTATGCGGTGAACCAGAACTTAACTACTTTACGTAACCGTATTAACGAGTTAGGTGTGGCTGAAGCGCTGGTACAAACCCAAGGTAGCAACCGTATTGTGGTTGAACTTCCGGGTGTACAGGATACCGCAGAAGCAAAACGTGTCTTGGGTCGTACGGCGAACCTGGAATTCCGTCTGGTGTCTGATCTGAATGATCAATACATCGATCCTTATACTGGCCAATTAAGTGGTACAGCTCCAGCAGGAACTCAGGCATTTGCTTATGAATCTCTGGACAGTGGTCGTCAGTTATTGCTAAACCGTAACCGTATTTTGACCGGTGAACGTGTACAAAATGCATCTTCTGGCTTTAGTCAGGATACTGGTGGTGCTGAAGTTAATATTACTTTGGACAGCGCTGGCGGTAAATTGATGGCAGATGCCACACGTAATGCCGTAGGCAAACGTATGGCGGTACTGTTCATTGAGAACAAGCAAAAGATCAGCTACGTAGAAGACCCGGCAACAGGTGCACAAACTGAAGTGCGTACACCATATACCGAATCTGTGGTGATTAACGCTGCTACCATTCAGGCAGTATTGGGTTCTCAATTCCGTATTACCGGTCTGGACTCACCTCAGGAAGCTTCTGAGCTTGCCTTGATGCTACGTGCTGGTGCTCTCGCTGCGCCAATGTATTTCGTTGAAGAACGTGTGATTGGTCCAAGTCTGGGTCAGGAAAATATTGATAAAGGTGTACTCTCTACCCAAATCGGCTTCATTCTAGTAGCGATCTGGATGGTGGTATTCTTCCGTCTGTTCGGTGTCATTGCCAACTTCGCGCTGGTCGTTAACCTGGCGATGATTCTGACAGTGATGTCGTGGATTGGCGCTTCCCTCACCCTTCCAGGTATTGCCGGTATCGTCATTACCATTGGTATGGCGGTCGATGCCAACGTACTGATCTGTGAGCGGATACGGGAAGAAATGAAATGGGGCGCCTCGCCGAAACAGGCAATTGTGGCCGGTTATGATCGAGCCTATAACACCATTTTCGACTCGAACTTAACTACCTTCCTGGTCGCGTTCATTCTGTTCGCAATTGGTACTGGTCCAATCAAAGGCTTTGCTGTAACCCTGATGATTGGTATTGTCTGCTCGATGTTTACGGCGATTACCGTAACCCGTGCGATCGTACAGATCATCTATGGCAAAAAACGTAACTTGAAAAAGTTGAGCATTTAGGAGATCGATGATGACTGAAAATACTCAACTGAATCAGAAACAGTACGGTCGCCCTGAAGACGAACGTATCATTCCGTTTATGAAGATTGCATTGCCTGCGGCAGTGTTCTCTATCATCCTGACGGTTGCCAGCATCTTCTTTATTGCGACCAAAGGCTTGAACCTCGGTCTGGACTTTACTGGTGGTGTCTCAGCAGAGCTGAACTATACCAATCCGGTAAAACCTGATGATGTAACTCAGGCACTCAGCAAAGCTGGCTTTGATGATGCTGTCGTGCAGACGCTGGGCTCGGAACGTGACCTGATGGTACGTATGCCGGTTCAGGAAGATATTGAAGCAGAAGACCTTACCAAAGCCGTTACTGCAGCAGTTCAGCTGCCAGGCAATGCGGCTCAGGTACCTAAGGTCGATGTAGTCGGTGGACAGGTCGGTAATGAGCTGTATGTGCGTTCTGCGGGTGCAGTTGCTCTTGCCCTGTTGCTAATGCTGGTCTATGTCACTATCCGCTTTGAGTTCAAACTGGCGATGGGTGCAGTATTGTCGCTATTCCATGACATTATCGTCACCCTCGGGATTTTTGCGATGATGCAATGGCCATTTGACCTGACTGTACTTGCAGCACTCCTAGCGATCATCGGTTTCTCACTCAACGATAACATCGTGGTTTCTGACCGTATCCGTGAGAACTTCCGTAAGATCCGGGGTGCCGAACCTGTTGAAATTATCAATATTGCCTTGACTGAAACCTTACGCCGTACCATTCATACTTCTATGACTTTATTACTGGTTGTAGTGGCCATGATGATCATGGGCGGTGCTGGCCTGAAATGGTTCTCGATTGCGATGTTTGTAGGTGTCTTTGTCGGTACCTATTCTTCGATCTATATCGGTACAGCCTTCGCCCTATGGCGTGGTCTGAATCGTCAGGACTTTATTGTTCAGGTGAAACCAGAATTTGAGGACGAAAATCAGCTTCCATAAGCTGCCCGTTTTCGATTTCACTATTCAGCCCATCTTATGATGGGCTGAATTATTTCTGGTCTAAGAAAATTGAATGCTGAGGCACTATGGCAATCACAGGGTGGATTTTAGCTACATCAGATTTCTGAAAACTGACCTTGCGGCTTTCATCCAGACTTTGGATCTGATAGCTGTCCTGGTTTTCCGACATCAGCTCCACAATGAGTTGCAGTCCATTAATTAAATAAAGACACGCCAAGCCAGATGACTGTAATACAGCTTGCGCATCACAGACCAACCACCAGCCTGCTTTTAGGCTCGGAAAATAATATTGTCCTGTGACCTGAATGGCATAATGCTGAAGCTCCAATTTAAGCCATGGTAAAAGTCTTTCTACCGAATCTATAGTTTTCATTTTAAAGGCTTGCTGCTCAACAACCTGCATCTGGAACAAAGTTATTTTTACAGGACTAGATGCCACTTCAATAACAGGTGCTTGAGCACGATCCAATATTAAACTTTCCAGGCCCAGTTGCTGCTCCAGCTCGCGTGCGGCCTTCTCTCCAATCTGGCGCTTACTGTTCAATAGCTGGGTAATATAGGCTGCAGACAGACCAAAGTGCTCGCAAATCTCTTTGCCATTTTTAAACTGCTGGCTATCAATCAACTGATCAATCACTTTGGCCAGATTGTTTCGTCTCAGTTCAAATATTTCCGTGGCACTCATGTTTATTATTTGCTCTTTTCCCTCTTCAGCACACCTTATAACAAAAAAGCCCACAATTGAATTGCGGGCTTTTCTAATCCTGCCTAAAAAGAATCAGTTACCTTGAACCAGACGGCGCGCACTGATAATTCCCGGCTGCTGTTCAAGACGGGCCAGCAATTTGGAAAGTTGAGCCAAGCCTTTAACTTCGATCAATAATTTCATATTGGCAATACCATCTGCTTCAGAAATAGTATTTACCTGACGGATATTGATCTGATCCGAGAAAATTACCTGGGTCAGGTCTTTCAGCAAGCCACGACGGTCATAGGCTTCCACCACAATCTGTACACTCTGACCGCGAGTCGGCTGCATCTCCCAGTCGGCTTCTACTGCACGTTCCGGTTCCTGCGAGATCATGCGTACATAATCTGGACAAGCCACCTTGTGGATGCTTACACCACGATTCAACGTGATATAACCCGCAATCGATTCACCATGTACCGGCTGACAGCATTGGGCAACATGCAGTTCGACGTTATCCAGACCATCAATCAGAATACCATGTGCAGACAAAGTATGGCTGGCACGCGGATTCAACGCCGGTTTCAGCACCAGTTCAGGCTCATCCTGATCCAGATGCATATGACGGTTCACCTGATTGATCAGGGCATGCAGGCTGATATCACCATTCACCAGACCAATCAGAATGTCTTCACCACTTTTCACATTGAAATGGTTGCAATAATCACCCAAGTCGATTGATTTCGGGTGAATTGCTAGACGTGCCAATTCTTTATTCAGAATTTCACGACCCACTTCCAGATTCTTACTGCGATCCTGCTGACGGAACCAGTGACGTAACTTGTCACGGGCACGTGCAGTCTTGATATAACCCAGTGAATTAACCAACCAGTCCCGATTTGGTTCACGGTCTTTCTTGGTCAGAATCTCAACCTGTTCCCCGGTTTTCAAGGCATAGGTTAAAGGTACATAGCGCTGGTTGACCCGGGCTGCATAGCATTTGTTGCCGACTTCCGTATGTACATGATAGGCAAAGTCGAGTACGGTTGAACCTCGTGGTAACTCTTTAATATCACCATCACGGCTGAACACATAGATTTTTTCGAAGCCTTCAAAATCTTGAATATGCTCAAAATTTTCAACTTCCTCTTCTTCATCCTTATGTGCACTGGCTTCATTGCGTTCCTGATAATGCTCAATCACTGCACGCAGGGAGTGCAGACGATGATTAAAGGAAGTATCGGTATTTTTCGAACCTTCCTTATAGTTGAAGTGTGAGCATACGCCAAGTTCAGCCTCTTCATGCATCGTATAAGTACGAATCTGCACTTCAAGTGACTTGTTTTCCGCAATCACAGCTGTGTGTAAAGAGCGATAACCATTGGCCTTCGGATTGGTAATATAGTCATCAAACTGATGCGGAATATGTCGCCACAATTGATGTACGATCCCGAGCGTGTGATAACACTCAGGCACACTTTTCACCAATACACGCAGCGCACGGATGTCATACAGCTGGTCGAAGCTCAGGCTTTTGCTTTTCATTTTCCGATAGATCGAATAAATGTGCTTCACCCGGCCGTTAATTTCAGCTTCAATGCCGTGTTCTGCCAGCTCTTCACGCAATTTATCAATCACGAACTGAATATATTGTTCACGTTCCAGACGCTTTTCATTCAGCAAAGAGGCAATTTCTTTATAGCGTTCTGGCGCCAGATAGCGGAAGGCCAGATCTTCGAGTTCCCATTTCAACTGGGCAATCCCGAGACGATGCGCTAGAGGAGAATAAATGGTGAGAATTTCTCGTGCGACCCGTTCTTGCCGTTCACGTGAAGAATTGGCCAGTTCGCGCAGTGCATAGGTACGTTCTGCCAGCTTGATTAACACGACGCGGACATCTTCTGTCACTGAAATCAGCATCTTGTAAATGCCAGACAGATGTTCACGCTGGTTATTATTAAAGTGATCTTCCAGGCGTTTATTTTTTTCAATCAGCTCAGACAGCTTACCCATGGACAGCGTGCCTTTGACCAGACTGTAGACCTGTTCACCGAATTTTTCCTGCACTTCTGCCAGTGGCATGACGCCTTCACGTACTGCGCGGTAAAGCATGGCAGCGGACAAGGTATCTTCATCGACATAGAGATGCGCGAGAATATCCGCCATTTCAATACCGGTATAGAAGGTATTAGAGCGATGCTGAATCGTACTTTGTAGCTCTTTTTCTAAGGTTAAACGGGCAACTTCTTCGAGCTGCTTCAGGGGAGCCCCGTCTAATATGCCACGAACCCGATCTAACCATTCAGTCAGATCCTGCTGTGCTTGTTCGGCATGTTCTACAGTCGCCTCCTGTGACAACTCAGTGAGCCGCCCAGGCAGTTGCTCACGTACTGTGACCATACCCTTCTCCTACTTTTAGATACATCATCTCTTTGATCGTTTATTTAATTTTCTTTTTCGAACAAGGCAATCGACTCGACATGTCCGGTATGCGTAAACATATCCATCACACCGGCTTTCGTTAGCTGATAACCCTGTTGTACCAGTAGCCCTGCATCTCTTGCAAGCGTAGCAGGATTACATGACACATAAACGATTCTTTTGGCACCAAACTGAGGGATATAATGCATGACTTCTTCTGCTCCAGCACGTGGCGGGTCGATTAATAATGCATCAAATCCTTGATTTGCCCAAGACTGGTGCGAAAAATCTTTGGTTAAATCTTGTGAATAGAACGAAACTTGTGCAATACCATTATTGTTAGCATTTTCCGCACCACGTTGCACCATTTCCTCACTTCCCTCAACCGCAACCACCTGACCAGACGCACCAACACAGCGCGCCAGTGGCAAAGAAAAGTTTCCTAATCCACAAAACAGATCCAGAACGCGTTCGCCCTGCTGTAATTGAAGCAAATCACATGCCAAGCGCACCATTTGCGGATTGATCGTTGAATTGACCTGAGTGAAGTCCAATGGATTAAAACCGAATTCCACATCAAAGTCATCAAGACCATAGTGTAAGCGTGCTGCCTGTTCAGGCTCATCAATCCGCTTCAAATAATCTTGGCCTGCAGGTTGCAAATAAAGCTGCCAACCTTTCTCTAACGTAAATTGGCGCAATCGGTTGACATCTGTTACCGATAATTCTGCGGTTTCACGAATGAGCAACGCAATGTCATGATCACCCATAGCCAATTCTATATGACCAATATCTGCCTGACCATCGAGACTTTGGAGCAATTGTTTAAGACGTGTAACCGCTCCAAACTCGCGATCCAGAATCATACAACGGTCAATCGAAGTCAGCTTATTGGACTGGTTCTCACGAAAACCAACCACCAACTTTTCTTTTTGAGGCAGATAACGCACCCCAATCCGGGCTTTACGACGGTAATCTTCACGTTGTGAACGTAACGGTGGCAGCCATTCTACAGGCTGAATCCCGGCAAAATGCTGCAAATGTGATTTCAGAACATTCTGCTTAAGTTCAATTTGGGCATCTGGATGGATATGCTGCATATTGCAGCCGCCGCATACGCCAAAATGTGGACACACAGGTTTGACCCTGATTTCGGAAGCCTCACTGAGCAACTCAAGGCTATCCGCCTCTTCCAGTTTTTTGACTTCACGGGTAATGCGGGCACGTACGGTTTCACCCGGCAAGGCATAGCGGATAAAGACTTTCTTGCCATGCTTTTCAAGTGGATGATCCGGATGTGAACCATAGTGAGCGATGCCACGTCCTTCATGTGAGAGTGATTCAACCTGAAAAATATACTCGGATTGCGGCGCTGGACGTGGTTGTACTCGACGTTTCATGAAAACCTAGGATGTGGAGATGGGAAAATCAAAACGGGTAAATTCAGTTCTTTGTGAGGTTTCACGCCAGACTGATAAAAAATCTGCATGTTGCGGCTGGGTATGCAGGTATTGAATCGTACTCTGCACCAGATGCTGATAATCAGGCAACATCAACTGGCCTTTTAGCAACAGCCAGCGAATATAGACCAACCAGGTATTGAGCACATCACCTTCGCAATAGCTGGTGAGTGCGTTCCATTGCTGGTTACGTACATATTCAGGTACATGATAGCCACCATCACCACGCTTGCCTGGATAACCCAGTAAATGAGCAACATCATCCAGTTTCTGAAAATGACGGGCATGAAACATGGCCATAACATCCATCAAATCAACATGACGCTGATGGTAACGATTCTGGTAGTTATTATAACGCTTTTGCGTATCGATTTCGCCCTGATCGAACAGACTTGGGGCAGATAAACCATGATACATGGCCCGATAAAGAATAACCGGCAGGTCAAATTGTGAGCCATTCCAACTGACTAGAGTTGGATGACGCTTTTCAAAAATGGATAAGAATTTTTTTAAAATCTCTGCTTCACTGTATTGTTCACGGCTGAAAGAAAACAGGCGCATACCCTGTTCATCCATCCATAAACCGGAAATACAGACAATCTCATGCAAAGGCAGACGCTGAAAGTCCGAGCCTGATTCCTGACGGCGTAACTTGGTCAGGGCCTGATCCAGATCAGCCTCGGGCAGATCCAGACCAAACAGATGCGCGCCTGATTTAAGATCGGTTTGGGTTTCAATATCGAAAGTTAAAACAGGCAGGCGCATAAAAGATTTCTCAAAAATTATTCAGGGTCTTGTACAGAGAATAAGCCTGTAGACAGGTAACGGTCACCACGGTCACAGATAATACATACAATTACTGCATCCGGATTTTCTTCTGCGAGCTTGATGGATGCCCAAACTGCACCGCCAGAAGATGTACCGGCACTGATACCTTCTTTTTGCGCCAGTTTACGCATGGTGCGTTCCGCTTCAATCTGTGGAATATCGATAATACGGTCGATACGGCTACGATCAAAAATCGTTGGCAAATATTCTTCTGGCCAGCGACGGATACCGGCAATACTAGAACCATCAGATGGCTGTAGGCCCACAATCTGAATATCCGGATTCATTTCTTTCAGATATTT
This sequence comes from Acinetobacter sp. YH12072, assembly GCF_013419565.1. Classification (NCBI taxonomy): domain Bacteria; kingdom Pseudomonadati; phylum Pseudomonadota; class Gammaproteobacteria; order Moraxellales; family Moraxellaceae; genus Acinetobacter; species Acinetobacter sp. YH12072. Next base: position 49,919 of record NZ_VOZV01000015.1, read on the forward strand.
AGATACGCCCATGATCGTACCTGTAGTACCCATTGAGCTGACAAAGTGTGTAATTTTGCCACCTGTTTGCTGCCAGATTTCAGGACCTGTGGTCAGGTAATGCGCTTCGACATTGTCCGGGTTACCAAATTGGTTTAACACCAGACCTTTACCTTCAGCCTGCATTTGCAAGGCCAGATCACGTGCACCTTCCATGCCCTGCTCTTTGGTCACTTCAATCAGTTCAGCACCATAAGCACGCATTGCGTCCTTACGTTCCTGACTCATGTTATTCGGCATAATCAGCTGCATCTTGTAACCACGCATGGCCGCAACCATCGCCAATGCAATCCCTGTATTTCCGCTGGTCGCCTCAATCAAGGTATCACCCGGTTTGATCTGTCCGCGCTTTTCCGCCTGCATGATCATGTTATACGCCGGACGGTCCTTGACCGAGCCTGCCGGATTATTTCCTTCGAGTTTTGCGAGTACTATGGCTTGAGTGTGACTAGCCAGACGCTGCAAACGCACCAGTGGCGTTTTGCCTACATAATGGTCCAGTAAAAATTCGTCTGCTTGAAAATCAGGGGTGGTATTACTCATTATTTGCACCTATATCGAGGTGCGGCTATTGTATGAAAAAATGCATTTCCCTGCACCCATTTATAGCAGTGCTTTTGCATAAAACTGTATAAATCACGATCGGCATGGCCAATTCGTCCTGTTTTAGCTTGATAAAACTCCTCAATCGTGACAGTGACTTAGCTCACCTCTCCCCCTGAAAAGGCTTGCTCAAACATCCATAATGACTGTTCAGCGCAATGGTTCTTATTTTCTGCCTTAATCTGGAGCTTTAGAAAAATAATGCTGAAATTTTAACAGTAGATTTAAAGCATGCTAATATGCAAAGCATAAGGAAAATACTGCTTGAATCATGTCAAATATCAACAAAAAGCTGTTTAAACGCCTACACTTAAATCATGCTTATGGACAGCTGATTGCACTGATTTTTGTACCCATTACTATTCTGGCCTGTGTTGGTGCTGCTCTGGTCATCTCGGAAACTTCCAATGCCGCCCGTGTCCAGCAAAAGCAGATGGCCATTGCGATTCTGACCCGTTTTCAGGCAACTTCAGAATATGCGCTGGACATTTTGAGCCTTTATCCATGGCAATATGAGCAAGCTCATGACGCCATGCAGAATATGCTGAATGAAAAACATCTGGTTCGTGCGGCTATTCTGGATGAAAATGGTAAAAGTAAACTCGGCATTGGTTTTCAGGAACAGGCACCTTGGCCTGACTTTAAAAAAGATGGCAATTTTGTTGGCCCGATATTAGATAAAAACAATCATATTTATGCAGTCAAAGTAAATGAAAATGGCATGAATGCAGGCTGGCTGGCGATCGAACTGGACAATCAGCCCTTAGAAATTGCCCGCTACCGGGTCCTGATCGTTTTGATTGCGACCGGCTTATTGACCTTATTGCTCTTGTTGTTATGTCTGAATTTCTATTCTCGTCGCTGGATTGCGCCAATGTATGAAATTCGCATGCAGCTACAACGCCTGAATGCCGACACTCTAGATCAGCATATGGTGATCAACAGTACCGGTGAACTGCGTCTGTTGCAGCGTGATATTGCCAATGTGGTGAAACGTCTGCATTTCAGTTTTCTGGAATTGCGTGAGCATACCGAACAGACTGAAGATGATTTGCGCCGTACTCTAGATACTTTAGAAGTTCAAAATATTACTTATCGTCAGGCACGTGACCAGGCGATTTCGGCTAACCAGGCCAAGTCGGTGTTTCTTGCCAATATTTCCCATGAATTACGTACACCACTGAATAGTATTGATGGTTTTATTCACCTGCTGCTGCGTCAAGGCAATCTTAGCAATGAGCAAAGCCTGTACTTGCAGACCATCCGCAAATCTTCTGCACATCTGCTGGCCCTGATCAATGATGTACTGGATTTCTCCAAGATTGATGCTGGCAAACTAGAATTGGAAACCGCACCTTTTGATCTGGAAGAAGCTATTTTCGATGTGATGGATATGCTCTCGCCACTGGCTGCACAGAAGCATATCGATATGGCATTCTATTTTGCAGACAATGTGCCAAAACATGTGATTGGTGATGTACTGCGCTTTAAACAGATTCTGACCAACCTGATTTCCAATGCGATCAAGTTTACTCCTGATGGCGAAATCATTGTCCGGGCACGCATGGAGCACGATGATATTGGGCAGTGTCTGCTGCATTTCAGTGTTCAGGACAGCGGCATTGGCCTGAGCGGAACTGACCGTAAAAAACTGTTTGAATCCTTCTCGCAAGGCGACACCTCGGTCACCCGCCAATTCGGTGGTACGGGTCTAGGGCTGGCCATTTCCAAGCAACTGGTTCACCTGATGCATGGTCAGATCGGCTTTGAAGACAATCAGGAACGCGCTCCAACAGAGAAAGGCTCAACCTTCTGGTTTACTGCTCAATTCCCGGTGGATGAAGATATTGTTCATGAGCACCCGGATTTCAGTGATCTGACCGTTGTGTCTTATCTTGCCCACCCAGCAACAGCGAATGTTTTGAGACATTATCTGGAAAATTATCGCGTCAAACATATTGAGTCGACGTCCATTCTGGATCTGTTCAGTCGTCTGAACCATTTACAAAATATCGAGAATACCTGGCTGATTGTCGACCATAGTGGCGATAGCCAGGCTCTACTGACAGAGATTCGCTCTCGCTATCAGGGACATCTGGCTGTGTATGGTTATCAGATGCAGCTTGATCCGAGCATGCTGAATGACCATCGTGCCCGTGCCCTGCATCAGCCCCTGAGTCGTAGTGCTCTGATTCAGCTACTCGGCAATCAACCCGTCTTCGATCAGGAACAGCATGAAGACTTTAATGGTCAGGGACTGCATATTCTGGCCGTTGATGACCATCTGCCGAACCTGATTGTTCTAGAAGCCTTACTGGCCGAACTGAATGTCACCACAACCAAAGCCATTAGCGGACAGGAAGCGATTGATATCATCCAGAGCCGTTATGAACAGGGCCTGCCATCTTTTGATCTGGTGTTTATGGATATCCAGATGCCAGTGATGTCCGGTATCGATACCACGCGTGCAATCCGTTCACTGGAATCAACTTTTGAAAATCATCAGCGTCTGCCGATTATTGCCCTGACAGCACATGCCCTTTCCGATGAGAAACAGAAACTGCTACAAAATGGTATGGATGATTATGTCACTAAGCCTATTCAGATTGATCAGATCGTGCAGATCCTGACGCATTGGACGACTGAGAGTTTTAAAAAGATTCCGGTGCTGGAACGTGCCAATGTCATTGATGCGCTAGATCCGAATATTCTGGACTGGCAGCAAAGCCTGCAACTGGCGGCCAATAAAGAAGATCTGGCCGTCGATCTGCTCAGCATGCTGGTCGACAGTTTTGAAAAAGAGTTGGATGAAATTGAGCAATTAATTGAGCTGGAAGATTTTCCGCAGCTGGAACATGTTTTGCACCGTCTCTATGGGGCTACTCGTTATGTCGGCACACCGACTCTGCAAAAAGTTACCGGAAGTTTTGAGCAGTTTGTCTCGACCTTGCGTAAGGAACGCCGTAAGGCCGATGACAGTTTTGTTCAGGAAGTATTGAAATATCTGGATGAACTGAAAGCCGTAATTGAGCAGGTAGAACAGGCAGCCCAGCAAATCTTAAACAAGCATAGTGGTTAAATCATTGTTGTTTTAATCACTCATATCTGTATGACTGCGCTGTCATGCAAGCACAGATTGCTCATGCTATGCTCGCTTACAGAAAAATTAAGGATGAATACCATGTCACTTGTGCGCTTTGAAAAAAATAATGGAATTGCCACGGTTACTCTCAGCCGTCCAGACAAACGTAATGCTATGAGCTTTGCCCTGCTGCGTGAACTGGTGCAGATTGCGAACCGGATTAAAAAAGACAAGTCAGTGCGTTGTGTCATTTTAACCGGTGAAGCGCAGGTCTTTAGTGCCGGCATTGACTTGGCCGATTTAAATAATCCTAAAAATCGGGCCTATGCGGCTTGGGAACTGATCCGTCCTGGACAGAGCTTATTCCAGAAAGCTTTTCTGGTCTGGCAGGAACTGCCTGTCCCCGTCATTGCAGCCATTGAAGGTTTCTGCTTTGGTGCAGGTATGCAACTTGCGCTGGCTGCGGATATCCGGATCGCTCACCCTGCGACCAAAATGTCAATTATGGAAACTCGTTGGGGCCTAGTACCAGACATGGGATTAACGCGCTCACTCAAAGGTCTGATCGGGATTGATCTGGCCAAAGAGCTGACCTTAACCGCACGTATTTTTGAAGGTGCCTATGCCAAAGAAATTGGCCTGATCACCCATGTTGATGAACAGCCATTAGCAAAAGCACAAGCTTTGGCTGAAGAAATGTTACAACGCTCTCCAGATGCCTTGATGGCCTCTAAATTTGTGCTGGATGCGATGGAGCACAAACCCAACAAGTCATTGCGTATGGAAAAAATCTGGCAGCTTAAACTGTTACTCGGTAAAAACAGTCAACTGGCACGCAAGAAGGATAAAAATCCGGACGTGCAGTTTGTGCCACGTCAATATCGATAATTATGGCTGAAGCAAAATCAAAAGATGAGAGATAAAATGCAATTCGATCATGATAGCAAAATTGCCTTTTTAGGTATGGGACTCATGGGCAGTCGTATGGCAACCCGCTTGCTAAAAGCAGGTTTTCAAGTTGCAGTCTGGAACCGTACGGCCAGTGCCTGCGATCCTTTGTTTGCTCTTGGAGCCACTCCGCTATCTCTAGATCAAATTGCAAATTATCCGGTTATTCTGACTTGTCTGGCAGATGATGCCGCAGTGCAATCGGTCTTTGAGCAGATTCAGCCCAATCTGGTGGCTGGACAGGTTATTGTCGATTTTTCCAGTCTTTCCGTACATCAAACCAAAACTCTAGCTGAACAGGCCCGAGCTAAACAAGCGATCTGGATTGACTCTCCTGTGTCTGGCGGTACAGCCGGTGCAGAACAAGGCACGCTAGTCATCTTCGCGGGTGGTGATGCAAAAACTATTACCGCACTTGATCCCATCTATACCGTGCTTTCACAACGTGTCACTCGCATGGGTGATACGGGAACCGGTCAGGCGACTAAAATCTGTAACCAGCTGATTGTAGCGGCGAACAGTACCCTGATCGCTGAAGCAGTGGCCCTAGCCGATCGTGCCGGTGTAGATACTGCCCTGCTTGCACCAGCATTAGCCGGTGGTTTTGCTGACTCCAAGCCTTTTCAGATTCTGGCCCCACGTATGGCCAGCCAGACGTTTGAACCTGTGCAATGGAAAGTGCAGACACTGTCTAAAGACCTGAACAATGCGGTGCAACTGGCTGCTACTTTGTCTTTGGATATCCCTGTGGCAAGCCAGGCCCTGTCTCAACTCAAAGCCCATCAGCAAGACGGATTTGCTGAGGCCGATCTGGCTACTGTAATCAAGCACGTAGACCATTAAATATTTCATTTCAATATTCTGCTTTGAGCAAGGAAAAGTCCATGACCAAACTCGCCGTTAACCTCTCCATGATTTTTACGGAAGTACCTTTGTTAGAACGTTTTGCCTTGGCTCATGCGCACGGTTTTAAACATGTGGAAATCCAGTTTCCCTATGAACTGAGCATTGAGCAGATTCAGCAGCAGCTTCAGTTGCATGATCTGGACATCTGCCTGATTAATGTGCCTGCTGGTGATCTGATGCAAGGTGGACACGGTCTGGCCGGTATTCCTGGACAGGAAATCGAGTTTCGTCATGCTGTAGAGCAGGCCATTCAATATGCGACTGCTCTGAATGTGCCAAGTGTCAATATTCTGGCCGGCAAACAGCCACTGGATTGTGACCTGCTTCCTTGCCTGAACACCTTGGCGAGTAATCTGAAAATTGCCTGCTCCATGCTCTCTGATTATCAGATTCAGCCGGTCTTTGAAATGATCAACGGTCAGGACATGCCACGTTTCCTGATTCAGAATGTGGCCCAAGCTCAGGAGATGCTGGAAGCTGTCAATCATCCTGCCTTGAAAATGCAATATGACTGTTATCATATGGCCATGATGGGTGAAGATGTACTTGAAGCCTTAAAAGAAAATATTGCAGAGATTGGTCATATCCAGTTTGCAGACTGCCCGGGGCGTCATCAACCCAATACCGCTTCCATTCCATATTATGAGATTTTTCAATGGTTAGAGAATAGCCAATACAATGGTTATGTCGCAGCCGAATATAAACCTCTGGGGACTTCGGAAGAATCCTTTGGCTGGAAAGAACAGTTCTTCCCGGAGTATGACTAAAGCGGCGGAAGGTGCATTTGAAATTTTGGGCTAAAACCGCTATATTAGATCATGCATAATTGTTAGGAAATTATACTCCCTATGAATTTAGAACCATCGCCCAGCGCTTCTAATTCTCACGATCACACTATGAATTCTCATGCACAAGCAGTAAACGCATGCTTGAAAGTTGTACATGCAGCCCTCGAAGATGTAAAGGCTAAAGAAGTTGTTCAGCTTGATGTTGCTAGCATCAGTAACGTGGCAGATGCCATGGTGATTGCAAGCGGTACATCAACCCGTCATATTAAATCACTTGCAGATAATGTTGCTGAAGAAGCACGTAAAGCAGGTTTCCGTCCGCTTGGTATCGAAGGCGAACGTGATGCAGAATGGATCCTGATTGATCTAGGTTTTGTTGTAGTGCACTGCATGCTGCCTACAGCGCGTAAATTCTATGACCTAGAAAGCCTATGGCGCAATCCTGCAGATTCTGTAGCATAAACATCGAATATTCAAAAAAAGCGACCTATGTAGGTCGCTTTTTTTATATCCTTTGATTTAAATCAAAAAGGAAATTCATGGATCAGCAACTTTAATGAATTCGCTTTTCGATCAGATTTAATCATTCAGCCTATTTTTTAAACGTTTTGTTGCAATTTTATCTAAACCAATTTTCTAAAAATAAAACACCATAGCTAATTTTATTTTGTAATTCTTCCTGATTCAGCTTTTATATAGGAAGGAGAATTTATCTGTAATTTAAATGGAAAAATCCCCCTTTTAAAAGGAGGATTTAAGATGATCCAGCGAATGGAAAGTCTTAGTGACCTGTACCATTAATCGCTTTAGTCATATCTTCCACAACTTTCTTCGCATCACCGAAAATCATCATGGTCTTGTCGTTATAGAACAGGTCATTGTCCAGACCTGCATAACCGGTCGCCATAGAACGCTTGATGACCATGATGGTGCGTGCCTTATGAGCTTCCAGAATTGGCATGCCGTAGATTGGTGAGTTCGGATCGTCTTTTGCAGCCGGGTTTACAACGTCGTTTGCACCAATAACCAGTACTACGTCAGTTGCCGGGAAGTCCGAGTTGATCTCGTCCATTTCCAGAATGTCTTCATAAGGAACATCAGCTTCTGCAAGCAATACGTTCATATGACCTGGCATACGACCAGCAACCGGGTGAATCGCAAAACGTACAGTCACGCCCTGCTCTTTCAGCAAATTTGCCAGCTCTTTTACTGCGTTTTGTGCACGGCCTTGTGCCATACCATAACCCGGTACAATGACAACGCTGTCTGCATTTGACATTAAGAAGCCAGCATCATCTGCAGAACCTGAACGGTAGTTACGTTGCACTTGTGCACCCGCAGCAGCTGTCGGCGCAGCTGCACCACCCATCGCACCACCAAACAATACATTGATGATTGAACGGTTCATCGCTTTACACATGATGTAAGACAGAATCGCACCTGAAGAACCAACCAGCGAACCCGCAACGATCAGCATGTTGTTTTCCAGTGTGAAACCAATCCCCGCTGCTGCCCAGCCTGAGAATGAGTTCAACAGCGAAACTACAACCGGCATATCGCCGCCGCCTACTGGCGCAATCCATACCCAGCCAAATGCCAGCGCAAGACCAGTCATTGCCCAGAAAGATGTCATGCTACCTGTCAGGAAGAAGTGAATCCCTGCTGCCAGCATTGCAATAAAGATCAGAGCCTGAACCGGTTTTACCCAGCCACCTGAAATGGTTTTTGCCCATTTCTTTGCAGCCAGCTTACCGTATGCAAATACAGAAGCAGTAAAGGTAATCGCACCAACAAAACAGCCCACAAACAGTTCAAACAGGTGAACTTTGCTCATTTCATGGAAAGTCACACCATTTGCAGCTAACAGGTCCGGGCCCAATTCAACCAGCTTGTTGTTATGGATAATTGCCGCAACTGCAATCAGTACCGCAGCCAGACCCACCAGTGAGTGCATGAGTGCTACTGTTTCTGGCATCTGGGTCATTGGTACAGTACGTGCACGCGCAATACCCACCACTGCACCCGCAGCCATTGCTGCAAGAATCATCCAGACTACTGGATTTTCAGCAACAAAGAATGTGGTCACTACAGCAATCGCCATGGCGATCATACCGTAGCGGTTACCTGCAATTGCAGTTTTAGGACCAGATAAACCACGTAGCGTTAAGATAAAAAGAACGGCGCCAATCAGGTAGAACCAATCCGCATACTCTCGAATAAATTCCATGGTTTAACCCTCTTTTTTCTTTTGCTTAGGTTTGAACATTTCCAGCATACGTGCAGTCACGGCAAAGCCACCGAAAATATTAATGCTCGCCAGAAATACTGCGATTGCCCCCAGTACACTCACCACGTTAATGGTCTGAAAATCCACACTGCCTTCAACGCCCACCATTGGCAGACCAACAGTCTGAATCATTGCGCCCACGATAATGATCGAAGACAAGGCATTGGTCACCGCCATCAATGGCGTATGTAGTGCTGGTGTTACCCCCCAAACCACGTAGTAACCCACGAAGATGGCCAGGACGAAAATCGTAATTGTTTCAACCATGAGTCTGCTCCTTAACCACGTTTTAACAGCACTTGGCCGCCGTGAGTGACAAGTAGGGCTTTTTGAATTTCATCTTCCTGATTCAGGACAAAGTTCTTGTCTGCATCAAAAAGTGTTTCAACAAAGTTATAGACGTTACGTGCATATAGCGCTGAAGCTTCAGTCGATACCGTTGATGGAATATTCGGAACACCCAGAATTTTCACACCGTTTTCAGTCACAACAGTTTCGCCGCACTTAGAACCTTCAACGTTACCGCCTGATTCCACTGCCATATCCAGAATCACTGAGCCTGGTTTCATCTTGGCTACAGTTTCAGCACGGATTAAACGTGGTGCATCACGACCTGGTAACAATGCTGTAGTAATCACGATATCGGCATTCGATACTGCTTTATCGACAATCGCGGCCTGATCTTTGATGTACTGTTCACCTGGCATCCAGCCATAGCCGTTTTTAGCTGCTTCATCAGCACGTGCCTGCTCTTCAGGAGACATTGGCACGTCTAGCCATTTACCGCCTAAAGACTCAACCTGATCTTTGGCAGTCGGACGAAGGTCAGTTGCTTCTACGACTGCACCCAGACGTTTCGCTGTTGCAATTGCTTGAAGGCCTGCTACCCCGACACCCATGATCACGACACGAGCCGGTTTTACCGTACCTGCCGCTGTCATCAGCATCGGGAACATGCGCTGATATTCAGCAGCAGCTAAAAGCACTGATTTATAACCTGCAAGGTTCGCTTGCGAAGACAATACGTCCATGTTTTGCGCACGTGACAAAGTACGTGGCAAAAGCTCAAGAGCAAATGCAGACACATTCTGTGCCGCGAACTGGTCAAGCTCGGTATTGCGGTATGGGTCAAACATCGCTACAACCGTGGTGTTGGCTGACAGCTTTTGAATTTCCTCACCCTTCGGTGCACGAACTTTCAAAACTATCTGGCTACCGGTGTAGGCATCATCCGTAATTTTGGCACCAACTTGCTCATAGGCACTGTCGATGTAGGCAGCTTTAACACCTGCTCCACGTTCGATCACCACACTATGACCAGCGCTGATCAATTTCTTTACTGTCTCAGGCGTCGCAGCGACGCGATTTTCACCGACGACAGTTTCGGCTGGAATTCCAATCTGCATGAGCGTCCCTCAAGCTAATTTTTTCTTAAGTAAACACCGTGATTTACGGTGCTTCCCCTCAGGATGTGTTTTTGTTGAATTTTTGGATTCTAATTAAACTTCTAGAAATTACTACCTATTATTTATTTAATAAATACCCATATTTTGAACTGACGATTCATAAAAATGATGCTGTCATATAGCATTTATTAGTTCAGCCTGATTATTTTGATTTGCTGAATTTATAAACGATATTCATTCTCTTGAACGATGACTGTTTTCCTGGTTATTTTTTATTAGATTACTTTTTGTTTTATTTTGTTACATTGATCATTCTGACAGATATTTCATTTTTTCTGCTCAGCAAATCTTTATTTCAAATGAACTGATAAAGCCTAAATTAAGGCAATTTTCTAGGGCAGTTTCCTGTTTTTGACCTTTTTGACAAATTTAATCTACTTTGGAATATTCATTTTTAAGATCTAAAAATACTGTTTTCCTATAACTTTTTCATTTTTCACTCATAAAAAATATGAATTAATGATGAAAAAATTGATTTGGGATTCACTTACTTGACTTATTCAGCTCAAGTCTTAAGACTTGCCTGAAATAGGTGAAAAAAATATTCTGCAACATTTATTATATTAATACTCAGACCACTGTTAGATTTACGAACTCTTCATTTTGCACCAATTTTGGGCAATCACTGATTCAGATTGATCTCTGTCACTTGGTCTTAAATGAGATGACTTAATACAAAGCGCTTCCACGTACATTTTCTTAAGTGAAAAAGTTAAATTTCTAGCGAATTTTCATCTCTTATCAATCCAGAAAAGTACTTTTTTGTGGCATTTCTCTTCTATGAGTTTGAGTACTTTGCACTATTTTTCTACTTTTATCCTGACGGGTTTTCGCCTATAGTGCCTGCAACTTATGCATCATATTTGATGTTCTTTATAAAAATTCTCCCTGAGCTTAAGGTACTTGCCATGACTCCTCCTCTCGATATCAGTCAAAATAAATCTCTGTTATGGCTGATGGCGATCGCATGTGGTTTATGTGCAGGTGCAAACTATTATTGCCAACCGCTTATCTCCTCGATTCAGCAATATTATCAGGTACCAGAATCCCAAGTGGCGCTGACCGTGACCTTTGCGCAGGTGTCTTATGCCTTGGGCCTGCTGTTTATTGTACCTTTGGGAGACATGCTGAATAAGTCCAGACTCATTCCTTTCTTGATGTTTGGTGCCGCATTAGGCTTGCTGATCTGTGCCACAGCAGTCAACCTGCCGATGCTCTGGGTGGGGACTATTATTGCCGGGCTATTTTCTGTTGCTGCCCAGATTCTGATTCCTTTAGCTACGATGGCTGTCCGACCTGAAAAAACCGGAGAAGTGGTCGGTTTTCTCATGAGTGGCTTATTAGTCGGTATCTTATTGTCGACCAGTATTGCCGGATTGCTTTCTGACCTGTTTCACTGGAAAACCATTTATGCGCTCAGCAGTATGGCACTGCTGGTTTTGGGCTTTTATTTAAAAGGACAATTACCCAGCATGCCGCGTATGCGTATCAGCTATGCAGCAATTTTTAAATCGATGGGTATGCTACTGCGTGAGGAACCGCGACTGGGCTTACGCTCCCTGATTGGTGCATGCGCCTTTGCAGCCATGAGCATGCTGTTTTCAACCATTGCCCTGCTGCTGACCCAAAAACCTTTTCATCTTTCTGATGTGATGGTGGGCCTAGTAACCCTAGTTGGTGTTTTCGGTGCGCTATCGACTCAAGTTATAGGTAAATGGGCAGATCGTGGTTATATCAAGATCCTGACCTGGATTGGCTGTTCAATTCTGGCAGGAAGCTGGCTATTCTTATATTTTGGTGGCGTGTCCCTGCTCAGTTATATTCTGGGTTATGCCCTGATTAACTTAGGTCTGGCGATTACTCATAGCTGTAATCAGAACGTGATTTTCCGCTTGCGCCCGGATGCCAAATCACGCCTGAACTCTATTTACATGACGCTGTATTTTATTGGTGGTGCCTGTGGTTCAGCTCTGGGGGTATATGCCTGGCATCATGGTGGCTGGAGCATGACCTGTCTGTTTGGACTTGGCTTGGCATTATGTGCCACCCTGTTTGCGTTGATTGATCAATGGCAACAATATCGAGCAAAAGCTTAAACCGATTTAGCTGACTTGTACCACGGGATAGTAAGGTTTACCCGAATCCCAAGTCGCTGCATTTTCCAAAAGAATGCAGATAAAAGTGGGCAGCAACCCGGCCAGAACCCGGCAACTGTCTTGGAGCTGTTTGACGTTAAATGAGGTCTGATAAGTCGCACCGCCCTGCATAAGCTGATAATGCAAGGTGGAAAGACGGTTAAAAATCACCAATAAGATTTCAGTTAAATTCCGCTCTTGAACAGCTTTTTGTATTTTCTGTTTTTGCTGATCTAATGCTTCACGACAGCTTTCCAGACTGACTTTATGATGGCGATAATCCCAGAAACCTTGATCGGTATAAGGGCTATCCAGCAGTGTAGAAATTGGCTGGCTGTATTTTTCCCAGACAATATGCTGAAGTTTTTGCTCCACATCTTTTTGACAGAGGGTTTCCAGAAATTGATGCAGGCTTTGTTGATCCTGACGAACCTCTGTTTCTTGTGCATAGATCGAATTAAAACTGATCCACAGGCTAATAAACTTAAACTCTAATTCCTGATCCAACTCTAATGCTTTTTTAAACCAGCTAAGTCCCCGTTGAATCCGTAAATTAAAATAGTCTGAATGTTGAGGTTTTTTGCTTTTATAAATCTCCTCCAACATGAGCATCGTTATTCTCCTTATTTATCTCGTTTTCTTTATCTTAATCTTAATTATCTCAAAATATAGCATTGCAGAATGACTGGGAGTTTATTTTTCAATTCCCACAATTTCTCTTGTTAAATATCTTTATTGGAATGACAGTTATCGTTCCTCATGCAGTTCAGCCTTTGGTCATGCAAATTTTATGCTAGTATTACGCCCTCTTTTTGCAGTACTGCTTTTTTGAGCAGATTTCCAGCAATTCCTGCTCATTCTTGTACTGCTATTACTCTTCCATTTCATTTAAGGCGTGATTTTGAATGACTGATCTCGGCACCATTGAAAACAAACTTCAACCTCGTATCAGTGTTGCGCCGATGATGGACTGGACCACCAAAGATTATCGTTTCTTTGCGCGCCTGTTTAATCCAAATGTCATTTTATATACCGAGATGGTGACTACGGGCGCCATCATTCATGGCGATGCCAAACGCCATCTGGACTTCAATCAAGAAGAACATCCGATTGTGTTACAGCTCGGCGGTTCCAACCCTCAAGATCTGGCAACTTGTACTAAAATGGCTCAGGACTGGGGTTACAATGAAGTTAACCTGAATGTCGGCTGTCCGAGTGATCGGGTACAGAATAATAAAATTGGTGCCTGCCTGATGGCTGAACCTGATCTGGTCGCAGAATGTATTGATGCAATGCGTAATGCCGTGGATATTCCGGTCAGTGTGAAACACCGCATTGGTATTGATGACATGCATTCTTATGAAGAAATGCTGCATTTTGTGGATACGGTCGCCAAAACCGGTTGCGATAACTTTATTGTGCATGCCCGAATTGCTTTACTCCAAGGTCTTTCACCTAAAGAAAACCGTGAAATCCCGCCACTACGCTATGAAGATGTTTACCGTCTGAAGCAGGACCGTCCGAAACTGACCATTGAAATTAATGGCGGAATTAAAACTTATGCAGAAACGCTTGAACATCTCAAGCATGTCGATGGCGTGATGATTGGCCGCGAAGCCTATCACAACCCGTACCTGTTAGCTGAGCTGGGTCAACTATGGAATCTCGAAGCACCGGACCGTTTTGAGATCATGCAACAAATGCTGCCTTATATTGCCCAACGTATGGCTGAAGGTGCACCATTGTCAATTATTACCCGTCATATTTTAGGTTTATTTCAGAACTTACCAGGTGCACGTAAATGGCGTCAGGCTTTAAGTGGTGGCAATGCCAAAACGCTAAAAGATGTAGAAACAGCATTATTGAATATTCAGGAAGCCATGCAGCGCACTGAAGATTATCTGCGTGAACATCAAGTTCAGCCTTAAAATCAAAAAGCACCGAGACCCGGTGCTTTTTTATGACCTAAAATAAAAATTAGTGGGTATAGGCCGTAATATTTCCGACCGGAATCGGTTCTTCATCATAGGAAGCCGCTTGCAGAACAGGCTCTGTAACTGGACGGACATCTGGCCCTAACTCAATATTGGTAGGTTCATGCACAGGTTCCAGATCATCAAGTGATGAGGCCAACTGTTCCAGTTCACGATCCAGTTGCTGACGATATTTTTCAATCTCGATTTCATCGATAAAGGCAAAAGCATCATCTTCAATGGCCCAGCTATAACCACCATTCACCTTTGAAATTTTAACGTTAATGGGATATTCATTACCCTGATAATTCAGATGTGAAACTGCTTCAAACTCATTGCCTTTGCGATGGCGGATTTTTACATTTACTACAGTCAGACGATAATGCTGATAATTCGGATTGGCATTAAATTCTTGCTGCATTTGTCCTTGAATATTTCTGGCCAGTTCATCAATCGATACAAAATAGCTGCATCCAGCCAGACAGGCGATCATCAATATCATTATGATTTTTTTCATCCCGCCCCCTTGTGTTCTCTCACTGCTTTACAGATGTGTAAAACTTTTCATCTTTGGATTATTCTGTGATCCATTTTATACTTTTTTTAAATAAATGAATAAATAAATCCTTAGTCTATAAAGTCGTTTTTATTTTTATGTTGTACTGGCTTTTTAACTTCATGGTAAAAAAACCTATAAAAAAGCCCTGAACCAGTCAGGGCTTTAATCGTCATTTAAAACTTAAAAATCATCTTCTGCAGCAGGATCATGGTGCAAGGCATTATGGATCGCTTCAACCAGTTGCTGGGCAATTTCCTGTTTAGAGGCTTTGTCCAGATCACGCTTATCCAGATGATAGTGTTCGGCAAAGAATACCGTCATGGCATTTTCATCGGATGCAAAGCCAATATCCGCACGCGAAACATCATTGCAGGCAATCATATCCAGTTTTTTCGCCACCAGTTTACCCGCTGCATATTCTTCAATATTTCGGGTTTCTGCAGCAAAGCCTACCATAAATGGACGTTTTTCCTGCTGTGCGATGGTCGCCACAATATCCGGATTCTTTATTAAAGCGACATTCAGCTCATCGCCTGCTTTCTTGATTTTATGCTCGGCTACCTGTGCGACACGATAATCAGCTACTGCAGCGGTCGCAATGAAGATGTCACAACCCTGCTCCAGCATTTGCATGCTTTCATTCAGCATTTGCACTGCCGAAGAAACATTTTTACGTTTGACGCCATTTGGGGTATCTAGGCTCACCGGACCAGCAATCAGGGTGACATTCGCTCCAGCTGCATAACAGGCTGCTGCCAATGCAAAACCCATTTTCCCGGTACTATGGTTGGAAATATAACGTACCGGGTCAATCGCTTCACGGGTCGGACCAGCTGTAATCGTGACTTGCTTGCCCGCAAGCATGCCAAATTTTTCTGCAATCGCGCGCTGAGCTTTATGGAAATATTCTGTGACCTGACGTGCCAGCTCTTCCGGCTCCGGCATACGGCCCAAGCCTACATCACCACAAGCTTGTGAACCGGCATCCGGCATAATCACATGTACGCCATCTTCAATCAAAGTCGCAAGATTACGCTGGGTTGCTTTGGCAGCCCACATCTGCTGGTTCATGGCTGGTGCGACCCAGACCGGTGCATTGGTTGCCAGATACAAAGTGCTCAGCAAATCATCTGCAAGGCCTGCTGCAAATTTTGCCAGCGTGTCGCAGCTGGCTGGCGCAACCAATAACAGATCAGCCCAACGTGCCAGCTCGATATGCCCCATGCCCGCTTCAGCTTCAGGATCCAGCAACTCGGTATGTACCGGATTGCCTGACAAGGCTTGAAAGGTCAAAGGGGTAATGAAAGCCTGTGCGCCTTGAGTCATGACAACCCGCACATTAAACCCGGCATCTTTCAGACGGCGAACCAGAATGGCACTTTTATAGGCAGCAATACCGCCAGTGACTGCTAAAATGATATTTTTATGAGGAATTACACTTAGATCAAAGCTCACGAACAGCTTACCTTTCTGTTGCAGTGGGGCTCACAATAGCATTAAATAATTGCATTCCCAAGAGATCAGCTTCAGGGAAAACTCATAATTCATAATAAATAAGTCTAATAACTATGCAATTTTCAATCAAAAACTGGCCTGAACTGGAACGGCCGCGGGAACGTTTAATTCAATATGGGGCAGAAAGTTTATCTGATGCAGAACTGCTGGCCATTTTTCTCCGATCAGGATCACAACAGCATTCAGCCGTAGAATTAGCCCGGCTACTGATTCAACATTTTGGCCATTTAACTGCTTTACTTGATGCACCTTTAAAAGAAGTTAGCCAGTTTCATGGCATGGGCATTAGCAAATATACCCAACTGATGGCGGTTAAAGAATTAGGACGGCGTTATATTGCCGAGCATCTTAAACAGGATTCTTTAGAATTAAGTAATTCAAAAAGACTACGGGATTATTTACGTTTCGAATTATTGAGTGAAAATCAGGAAGTATTCGCGGTCCTGTGTCTGGACGCCAGTTTAAGGAAAATTGCATTTAAAAAGCTGTTTTATGGTTCTGTGAATGCATGTGATATTTCGATTAATCAGTTGCTCAGATATGCCATTACCCAACAGGCAACTTCAATTGTGATTGCGCATAATCATCCCTTAGGCCAAGCCACTCCTTCTAAGGCTGACCTGTATCTGACCCGCCAGATTCAACAGGCATGTCGACTGGTCGATATCCGTTTAATTGACCATTGCATCATTGCTCTGGAGGGCAGTTTTTCCTTTGCTGAGCAGCAACTCATCAAACCTGAAGTCTAAGGGGGAATAGCACTTGACAAAGCAGCTACAACTCAAGAAGATCATGAAAAAAATTGTGATGATTCCAATAAATGATCGTACGTGACCAGCAGAACGTTTTTAAATTATTATTTTCCTGGCGAGGAACGATTTTACCTAAGGTTTTACCTCCTTTAGGCGTGGTCATGCTGATTTCAGCCATTATTGGTGGTTTTTCACGTGTAGGTTATTTTCATTTTCCAGAACTCCCTCTCGTTGGCTTTACCCTCATTGGCGTAGTGCTGTCTATCTTTCTCGGATTTAAAAACACCGCCTGTTACGACCGCTGGTGGGAAGCACGTAAACTCTGGGGTATTCTGATTGCCAATGCACGTCATTTTGACCGCGACTGCCGAATGTTGTCTCAAGGCCGTCGTGAACGTGTGATTCAGCACGTTATCGTTTTCGCAAATGTCCTGCGGGACCGTTTACGTCATCAGACAGCCAATCCGACTGAGCTGGTGGAAACTAGTGGGATGAGCCAGCAGGCGATTACTCAGCTCTATCAACAGGCCAATGCACCGCAATATACCTTGAGTCTGATTCAGTGGGAGCTAATGCAAGCTCTCAAAGAAGGTGAAATCTCTGACATCATTTATATGCAGATGAATAATCATGTCGCGGAACTCAGTATTGTGCAGACAGGTTGTGACCGGATTGCGACGACTCCTTTACCTTTTGCTTATTCAGTTCTGCTGAATCGTACTGTTTATTTCTTCTGTTTTATTCTGCCATTTAGCCTTGGTGCAACCTTAGGTTTATTCACCCCTTTTCTGGTCGGCATTCTCGCTTATACCTTCCTAGGACTGGATGCTTTAAGTTCAGAAATTGAAGAGCCTTTTGGCACCCAAAGCAATGACTTACCCCTTGATTCTATGGTTCGTACTATTGAAATTGAACTCTTGGGAACTTTAGGTAAACCGACACCACCACCAATTCAGGCTCAAGATAATAATTTGCTTTAATAGGTTACCTCTCTTATCCAAAGAGAGAATTCCTTCACGTTGGGATGGGTAGCAGTGTTGCGACTACTGCTTAACTCATTAAATAAAACTCTCCCAGATCCCGATCTGTCCCGGTTTTAAACTTGGCACCTGACCGAGTTTAACCCACGGCATATTATCGCCATGAAAATCACTGCCAATTGAAACTTTAAGTCCTTGCTCTGCAATCATCCGGTCGACCATCTGACGGGTTGAACTTGGATCAATGGCGGGCGGCAACTCCACCGCATCTCCACCAAACTTGGCGAAGATCTCGATCAGATAACGAATATTAGTCGCGGATAAATCATAACGGGTTGGATGAGCTAGCACGGCAAAGCCACCGCTGTCATGTATGACCTGAATGGTTTCTTCCAAGCCCAGACCATCAAATTTGACATAGGCCTTTTTACCTTCCTTGATGTATTTATCAAAAGCCTGTTGTGGACGGGTCACAATGCCTTTTTCTACCAGCGTTTTGGCAATATGGGTTCGGGTAACCCGATCAGGAATATTGTCAACTTTGGCAATCACGTCAGCATAAATATCCTGGCCTATTAAAGGAACCAGAAGATCACAGATCTGTTTAGAGCGTTCGGCACGAATGATCTTCTGCTGATTGAGGGCTTTTTGTAACGGCTCAGGATTCTGAACATTGAGTGCCACAATATGCACGCCATAATTTTTCTTGGTCGCTGGACGTGACCACTGGCTGGAAATCTCGACTCCAGAAATTATCTTAATCTCATGATTTTTGGCAGCTTCTTCAGCCAGCACCAAACCGTCCATGGTGTCATGATCAGTCAGGGCCAAAGTATGGATGAATTTGTTCGCAGCCGCTTCGACCAATTGCTGAGGACTCAAAGTTCCATCAGAAATATTACTATGTGTATGTAAATCTACGCCGTGCATCTCTATACTATGACATTTATTTGATCAGATTTAGATACTCTAACATGAAAGCACTTTTAGACTTTGTGCCACTCATTATTTTCTTTTATTTATATAAAACTGTAGATCCAAAAGACACTGACCATCAACTTCTACAATTGATCGGTTCTGCGGGGGGTGTCGACAATAACAATATTCTCGTTGCAACTACGGGTCTGATCATTTCCATGCTGGTGGTCTATGGTGCGTTATTTGTCATGCAGAAATTTCGCCTGGACAAACAGCAATGGATTGTTCTGTTTATGACGGTGATCTTCGGTGGTATTACCCTGATGCTCAGCGACGATTTCTATATCCGTCTTAAAGCTGTATTACTGAATCTGGTTTTCGCTGGTGTCTTCCTATTATCGCCATGGTTTAGCAAAGATAAGAAGCCACTCATCCAGCGTCTGTTTGGCCCAGTATTTAATTTGAGCGCCAAAGGCTGGCTTAAATTGAACTATGCCTGGGTGGGTATGTTTACCCTCATGTCATTTCTGCATACATTCTTTGCCTATTTATGGATGGATGGAAAATATTGGGGCGAATTTACTGCATTCGGTGACATGATCGTGATGTTTTCCTTTATCATTATTCAGTTTATTGTATTGCGTAAATACTTTAGAACAGCTGAATAAGTCCAACTACAAACGATAGAGAGTCATCATGCCATTATTCGTCGTTAGCTGTACCGACCGGGAAGGTACAGTTGAAAAACGCCTTGCGATTCGTCCACAACATCTTGCACGTCTAGAACAGTTAGATGCTGAAGGCCGTCTGATTGTTGCAGGTGCCATGCCTAAAGATCCAGCCAATCCTCAAGCCGGTTTCTATGGCAGCACCATCATCGTTGATTTTGACAGTCGTGAAGCACTGGATGCATGGTTACAGGATGAGCCATTCCTGAAAGAAGGCGTATACGCGCATATTGATGTGAAACCATTTAATAAAGCATTTCCTAAAGGATAAGGTTCATGCGCGCTGTTACCGCCAGTTTCATTGGCTTTTGTTTCATGATTCCTTCTGCCTGGGCTGTTGAAGTTTCTGCTCCAGTTGCCCCGGCTACACAGCCAGCAGCTACTCCTGTCCAAGCTGTTACCACACAGGCACCTGCTCAGGGCGCTTCTGCACAGCAGGCTGGAATTATTCCAGCAGTTGCAACAACTGCTCAGACTGTTCAGCCGACTGAGAAAAAGCCGCTCACCGCAGAAGAAATCGCCAGGCAGAAAGCCCAGCAAGATGCCAAAGTCAAAGCTTTAGTCAAAGATCAGGCAACGCGTCTACAGCAACTGGAAAAAGCCAATCTGGAAGCCCTGTCACAAAATCAGGAATTGCAGCTCAAGAACGACAATCTCGGGGTTCAGGTACAGGTCCTGCAAAGTGAACGTAGTGCCCAGATGTTTCTCTACGGCGCGGCAACTTTGGCAGTCGGTGTATTACTTGGCTTTCTGATTGCGAGCTATGTTTATACCAAACGTCGCCGTCAGTGGTAATCTATAAGCCGTCCAAATATCTTTAAGGTTGTACCCGTTTTGTCGCATGCAATTCAAACTGCCGATCTGGATTGGCAATTAGTGGATGGCATTGATGTGCCTGTGTCCAAGCAATTTGGTGATGTGTATTTTTCCAAAGACAATGGATTGCTGGAAACCCGGCATGTCTTTTTAAATGGTAATGACCTTAGTACCCGCCTGGCCGATTTAAAACCTTTTGCATATTTCTGTGTCGGTGAAACGGGTTTTGGTACAGGTTTAAATATTCTGGCGTTATGGCAGCTCTGGCAACAGGTTCGTCCGGATAATCAAAGTCATCTGCATGCGATTTCAGTAGAAAAATTTCCGCTTTCTAAAGCAGATTTAGTCCGTGCCTTAAATGCCTGGCCAGAATTGAAACCGCTAGCAGATCAACTCATCTCCCAATATCCAATGCCGATTGCCGGTTGTCATCGTCTCAGCTTTCCTGAAGAGCGTTTCAGTCTGGACCTGTGGCTGGGAGATGCACATGATGTCTTTCCTGTCATTGAAAAAACTGCACCCGTTAATGCTTGGTTTCTGGATGGCTTCGCACCTTCATGTAATCCGGATATGTGGGAAGAAAATGTTTTAAATAATATCGTGCGTTTATCCGAGATCGGAACAACTTTTGCTTCTTTCAGTGTTGCGGGTGTCTTAAAGCGTGGTTTAAAACGACATGGAATCTCCATTTCCCGTCCACGTGGATTTGGCCATAAACGTGAGATGCTGAAAGCGATCTGGAATCCTGTTGAAGAAAATAAAGACAGTGAAACGGTTTTAGAGCTGGAAATTGCTCAGAAAAAAACTGAACCAGATCTAGAGAGTCCTACCAGACCTCGTCAAATCGCTGTGATTGGCGCTGGAATCGCAGGTTTAAGCGCAGCATTGACATTCGCTCAGCGTGGTCATCAAGTCACGATTTACGACCAGTCAGCGCCTCTTTCAGGCGGTTCCGGCAATCCCCTTGCCCTGCTTAATCCTAAACTGTGTCCAGTTGAGCAAAGTGCTGAACATCTGATGACGGTGGCCTGGCAGCATGCCTTAAATCATTATCAGAAATTTAAAGCTTTTCGCTCAATTCAGGTCAATCAGCTTGCCTTAAAAAATCCTGAACAGCTTTTAGGATTGGTAGATGAATATCCCGCAGACATTCTTGCTGCTCAAAGTGCAACAGACCAAGAGATTCAAACTGAATTTCCAGCTTTAAAGTTGTTAGCAGCGGGCACAGTTTCACCTCATCAACTGCGTGATGAAATTTTGCAGCATCCTCTTATTCAGTATAAACAAGCCAAAATTAGTCATATTGAGGCTGCTGAACAGCCTGCGTTATTTGCAGAGCAGCAATCCTTAGGCAAGTTTGATCACATCATTGTATGTACCGCACGTGATACCCAGCAATTCTTTGAACATTATCCAGTCCTGAAACCGATTCGTGGACAGGTCAGCTGGGTCAATAATCAAGATCAGCCATTGAATCAGGATACAGCCTATAGTTATGGCGGTTACTGTATGCAGCTCAATCCCGAACAACTAATTTTGGGCGCTTCATTCTATCCAGGCCGGGATGATGCAGAAGTCTTAGTAGAAGATCATGTGCATAATTATGAACTTATCCACAGTGTCTTTCCTGAATATGCACAGTTATTACCCTCTACCGAAACCTGGCAAGGTCGAGCAGCAGTACGCGCCCAGAGTCAGGATTATTTTCCCTTGCTCGGTAAGATGAATGTAGATCAAGAAGTTTACAGTTTTGCGGGTCTTGGCTCTAAAGGTTTTCTATTTGCACCACTGTGTAGTGAAATTCTGGCAGCCCAGATTTTGGGAGAAGCCTGCCCCGCACCTTCAAACTTGGTAAAAAAACTCGACGTAACACGTTTTCAAAAGAAGGTAAAAGCCAAGAAGCCTTATTTTAAGCCTCAAAATTAAAGAGCTCCTCCCTTTAATAAAGAGTGAGGAACACTGTTCCGCAAGGGAGGAAGTTTTAGAAAGAGTTTAATTCCCCTAAATCCTCCTTTAAAGAAGGGGGACTTTGAAGAAATCCAGACAACAAAAAAGCGCCCTTAGGCGCTTTTTTTCACAAGGTCAATTATGCACCTTGTTCCAGTGGCATACCTGCATCACGAGCAGCACGAGTACCACCCATCAGAATGACATATTCACGTGTGCTGTCAAAACCCTCTAACTTTTCAGCTGCACGTGGAGCTTTACTCCCACCACCACATAAAATGTAAATCGGTTGATCCGCTGACACCTGAGTCAGGCTATTTGCTGAAAGATCGTTAATGGGCTGATTGACCGCCCCTTTCACGTGTGCTTCAGCATAAGCACTTGCATCTCGTACATCCCAGATTACAGCATTTTCTGGGAACTCAAATGTTGTAATTTCTTGTTTACGGATCATTGCGCACTCCTTTGATGTAAACAACACTTGGCAAATGAAGAAAACATCCCTAGCATCTCAGATATTCTTTCCCTTTGTAAAGGTCTAAACTATGCCTTCTTTCGATATTGTTTCTGAATTAGAAATTTTTGAAGTAAATCATGCAGTTCAAAATACCCAAAAAGAGATTGCAACCCGCTTCGATTTCCGTGGACAGGATGTTTCTATTGAACTAAATGAAAAAAACAAGGAAATCAAAATTAGCACAGAAAGTGATTTCCAATGTGAGCAAGTGTATACCATGCTGGAAAACCATTTCTTCAAGCGTAAAGTGGATATTCAGGCGCTAGATCCACAAAAAATGACCGCTTCAGGCAAAAATGTAGTTCAAGTGATCAAGCTTAAAGATGGCCTTGACTCTGATACTGCGAAAAAAATTAATAAGGCCATTAAAGAAAGTGGCATTAAAGTGCAATCTTCTATTCAGGGCGACAAGATTCGTGTGACTGACAAAAAACGCGATACCTTGCAGCAAGTGATGGCATACCTGAAAGAACAGCAATTCGGTCTGCCTTTACAGTTTAATAACTTTAAAGACTAAGTCAGCAACGTCTGTAGAAGGAATTATGGCAAAGAACAACCGATTAGCCAGATTAGTCAAAGCCACTGCACGATTACCGCAAGGTATTCGTACTGCTTTGTTAAGTAAAACTTTTGGCCGGGTGGTCCCGATGGTCGGCTCTGCCAAGATTCGTTATGAGGGAATGAGTGCGTCCAAAGTGGTAGTCAGTATGGCCAATCATAAAGCCATGCAGAACCATATTGGACAAATTCATGCATGTGCAATGGCCCTGCTGGCAGAAACAGCAACCGGGTTTGTAACCGCAATGAATGTCCCGGATAGCGCAGTGGTTTTGATTAAGAGTCTAAAAATAGACTTTAAACGGCCGACCAAAGGTGCCCTGACGGCAGTTGCTACCTTGACTGCTGAACAGCAACAGCTTATGCAAAGTTCAGACAAAGGTGAAACACTGGTTCAAGTTGTGGTAAGTGATGAATCGGGTGAAGCACCCATTCAATGCGAGATGCTCTGGGCCTGGATTTCCAAAAAGCAATTGAAGCAGACCTGATAGCAATACAGACAAAAAAATCCCAGATCATTAATCTGGGATTTTTTATGAGACGAATTATGACTTCTGCTGAGATTCTAGAAACTTCTGTTTTGCTTCCTCTGGAATCGGACGTTTATTGCCCTTCACATCCACTGCCACAAAGGTAAATACCCCTTCAGTCACGCGTACAGGCGGACGTGAGTCGTCATGGCTATCCCATACTTCAATTTCCATCTGGATGGAGGTATTGCCGACCTTTAGAATTTTGGTATAGCAGCTAATGACATCGCCGACTTTCACAGGAACCAGGAAGGTCATCTGGTTAATCGAAATCGTTGCACAGCGTCCTTTACTAAAGCGCTCTGCATGAATTGCTCCCGCCAAGTCCATTTGTGAAACAATCCAGCCACCAAATACATCTCCACTCCAGTTGGTATCCGCAGGCATTGCAATCGTCTGCAGGGAAAGTACTCCCTCTGGTTTAATATGAGAATCTGTCACTTGAACTCCAGGCTTTTTAAATTAGGATTGAGCATTATTTAACTGCTGATCAAGCCACTTTTGTAGTTCGCTTGAACGTAATGCACCGCTTATTCTAGCAATTTCATTGGTTTTATTCATCAAAACCAGCGTCGGAATACTACGTACATTAAATGCTGAGCTTAATCGCGGATTGGCTTCGGTATCAATTTTAGCAAATACCACTTGTGGATTTTCTTTTGCTACAGCAGCAAAATGCGGTGCCATCATTTTACATGGACCACACCAGTCTGCCCATAGATCAATCAGGATGGGAAGATCACTATGGGTGACAAACTGACTAAAGTTCTGTTCATTTAGCTCAATCGGCGCCAGTGGAACTAAAGCTTGATGACACTGACCACATGCTGGATCGGCCGTTAATTTTTCTTCAGGCACACGATTTTTAGCCTGGCAATTCGGGCATACAATGATCATCTAGCGCACTCCAATATGTTGATGTAAGAATTCTAATTGGGTCGAGACTGCTTTTTCAAACCATTCACCATGATAAATATCAAAATGCCGCATATTCCACTCATGATATTGTACAAATGGTGCAATATTGGTTGCGGTTTCCCGACTGGCTTCAATGGGAATCAGGCTGTCTTGTTGTGCTGCGATAAACAGAACAGGAATAGTGATTTTGCGGACTTCCTGAATAGGACGATATCGCATCAATTTAAAGAATACCCGGGCTGGGATATGACCACTCCAGTAATAATCTGGATTCACAATGGATAGATATCCTTCATAACTGTCTTGTGTCGGCATAAAACAGAGTTCATGACGATCAACCACCGGCAAGGTCTTGGGCGCCATTCCTACCTTTGCCCCCATATAATCCTGACTGGAAATCTTCAGGGCTTTAGGCAATTGCTGCAAAGGATAAAGTTTGGCACTTTCTGCACCATCAACAAAGGGTACCTGTACCATTACCGCCTGAATATTTTTTAGTTCTGCGGCCAATGTCAGTACATGCCCGCCACTCAATGCTGTTCCCCATAACACAATCCGTTTGGCATCAATGGATTTACGTACCTGCAAATGCTGAATCATTGTACGCCAGTCTTCAAGTTGAGCACTGATCGATACCAGTTCACGCGGACGCCCGGTACTGCCTCCCCAATAGCGATAATCAAACAGAACCACCGCATAACCTGCACTGGCAAAACGCTGGGCATATTGCACCAGTTTAAAATGACGTAAAGCAGCCAGGCCATGAGCCATCAGGATCACAGCTGGTTTGTCAATCTGTTGAGGACGATAGAAATCCGCAGCAATCACTTCCTGACCGCTTTTGACATACAGTGGTTCGACTGTATAGGCGTACATACGCGCTCCATTGCGTTATTTTATAGTTGTAATCGTTTATAAATTTTTCAGAACTAGGCCATCATGTTTTCAGCTTAATGCTATCATAAAGCATATCAAGATAAATGACATAATGGAGTGACATCATGAGCGAAAATGTAGGCTTTGCTGGCCAAATTGGTCCTGAACATATCTCTCAAGTAGTTGAAAAAGGTTTTAAATCAATTATCAATAATCGTCCGGATATGGAAGGTGGCCCTGAACAGCCAACCAGCGTACAAATTGAGGAAGCTGCTCGTAGTGCAGGTCTGGATTATGTCTTCCAGCCAGTAGTTGCTGGCCAGATTACCGAGCTTGATGTGCGCACCTTTGCTAACCATTATAACGAATTACCAAAGCCGATCTTGATGTTCTGCCGTACAGGAAATCGCTCCAACAATTTATATCAGCTGGCGAAACAGATGGATCTGCTGGATGATTAAGATATTTGGGGGAGATGTACTTTTAGTCAACATCTCCTTTTAGTTTCAGAGCTCGACCTATGAATAAATTCTTACTGGTTATATGTTGCAGTCTTGCATTGATGGGTTGTAGTTCAATGCATTTTAAGCCTACTGTGGGTGTCAGTATGGGAACTTCTGTTTAACTTTTAAAAAGAAGTTCTCAAAAAAAACAGCGCCGAAGCGCTGTTTTTTTTATTAATTAAGAATATATTCTTTTTTACGTACTTTTCCATTTGGTGCAGTAATACTTAAAATCAGACTATCACGTTCATCACAGTCTTTAAGCTTATATTCATAATAAACTTGAGAACTTGTTTTAAAGCTATTAGGAGTTAAAAGATTAAATACATTTGGCACTGTAGCATTTCCGCTCCATAACTCTGCAGTACATGATTTTTCATTGTCTTTAGTATTATCTTCAGCAGTCACTGATACTACTGTTCCTGTTGGCATTGGTACTGATTGAGCATTATTACCAAAAACATTAAAACTGAATTTAGCTCTATCTGTAATTTTCTCATCTACTACAGTAGGGGTGTCGTAGCTGAAAGCAAATATCAACTGTTGACGTATTACTGCTTGCAAATTCTGATTACAAGTACCTTGTATATTAGGCTGTGTGATACTACTTGGTGTACAAGTATTACCGATGGCACCTCTCTTATATAAAAACTCACCAAGCGCATTTTCAAAGATATTATTTTCATTATCATCACGGAAAAAATCACCAATATTACTAGTTAATTCATCAATACCCGCTGTATATAAATTATCTGAGTTCTTGTCGATATAAGATTTATCCCCTTCAACATACGCTAATACTGTTACACGATTGTCAGCAGGACGTGGATCTTGTGTTTGTAATTCCACACTACATTCGCCATTTACAGTTGAACAGTTAGGTGTAATACTACCACCCTCTGTATTAAAACTTACGACTGTACCATCTGGTACTTTATTTCCTACACGATCACGTAGTCGAGCTGTGATAGTAGCTTTATCCCCATCTACATTCCACTGTAAAGCATTTTTACTTACAGAAAGACTAAAACCATTTTGTGTTACACGGCCTGTTGCTACTGAAACATCTTTAGATAATGCAGTTACCTGTGAGTCACTTACTAAAGTCGCCTTAATTTCTACAGGGCCAGGAATACTTCCTGGGAATACATCAACAATAACTCGCCCTTGATCATCAGACTTAATTATTTTACTTGTTTTATTATTTAAAGAAACAAATGAAAAATCATTTGGTGCGTAAACTAGCTCAACGTTCACATCCTGATTACGTGCAGGAATGTTGTTTGAATATACTGTAAATTCAACTTTTCCAGATGAACTTGATCCACTACTTAGAATGCCTAATTTTAACTCTCCAGAAGTATAAACTATGGAGTTTGCCTTAATCGCATTAATATTCACATTTTGAGTTGTAGTGACAGCCCCATTGTTTGCTAAAAGTGTTAATTTTTGAGTACCAGTACATAATTGACCACCGCTTGAAATAGCAGTATAGATAGTTTCAACAATCCCTTGATTAGAAAAAATTTCATTCGTGCTAAATGTTCCACATTCAGCTTCAAAGTTAACCTTAATATTGTTTAAAAGTACACCAGTATTTTTATCAACAGTATTTGCAGTTAATCTAACTGAGCCACCCGCTTCAATTGATGTACTTTCTAATTTAACGTTATCAAACTTAGTTTGTAATTGACCAATAGTGAAGTTTGTTGCCGCGGATTGAGCAGTATTTTCATTCATCTCAGCTGCAGCTGAAATTTTATACGCACCTGTTATTTGATCATCAACTGGTTTAATTGCAATGACAGCGACACCATTCATATCTGTCAATACAGAAGCATTGCTAGTACTAAATGCAATTCCTTCACCTGAAAAAGTAACTAATACACCACTTAAAGGTGATTTATTTTCATCTGTCACTTTAACTTGCGCAATAGCACCAGCACTTGTAATTACTGTAGTTATTTTGCCATTCTCATCAATGATTTCTACATTACTAATATTAAGTTTAGAAACTTCAGGATTTTCAATACCATTATCTGAACCTCCCCCAGTATTACCGGAATTTGATCCACTATTATAATATCCGTCACTACCACCACCGCCGCAGCCGGCCAACATTAGTGCAAAAGTAAGAGCAGATAACTTCATACTTAATTGTTTACTAATCATTTAAATCCCCAAGTCCCTCTATCTTCAGAGTTTGTTATCAATCTTTATTTAATTATGCGTTATGTAACCACAGTTGAGCTTTTATGTAAATAAAGGTAAGCCAAATGTTTTGTATGCTAGCTTATAACAATCAAATAAATTTGATAAGAGCAATAAATGTACGACTTAATCATTATCGGCGCAGGCACAGCAGGAATTAGTGCTTATAAAGAAGCTATTAAATATACCCAAAATATTTTAATTATTAATGCCGGTTCATGGGATACAACATGTGCTCGTGTAGGCTGTATGCCGAGCAAGCTTCTGATTTCTTCTGCTAACCGTATGCATGAGATAAAAACTGCAGAAAATCTCGGATTACAGCATGATGCCGTAATAAATACCTCCACCGTTATGGATCGCCTACATAAGCTTCGTGATCATTATATTCGGGCCACTTTAAAAGAAGTAGAACAATGGGATTCAACTCATAAGGTATCAGGGCACGCAAAATTTACCAATGCTCAAACAGTCCAAGTAGAAGGAAAATCTTATCAAGCTAAAAGTTTTATTATTGCAGTAGGCTCTCGACCAAATTTTGATGCTACCTTAAAAGATGAACTAGGCGATAAACTCCTGACATCTGATGAAATCTTTGAACTTACACAGCTACCTAAATCCTTAGCAGTGATTGGTAGTGGCGTTATTGCAATTGAATTGGCTCAAGCCATGCAACGTTTAGGGGTACGTACTACTATGTTTGCTCGTAGTCAGAAAATAGGTGCACTCACCAGTCCAACTCTACAAGCTTTGGTTAGAGAGCAATTAAATAACGAGCTGGATATCAAATTTAAAACTTTACCTAATCAAGTCAAACTCCTTACTGATCAGGTAAAAATTGACTATATAGAGAATGATCAAAAACAAAGTCTTGAAGTAGATTATGTACTCTCAGCTACTGGACGTAGTTCTAATTTAGATCGATTAGGTTTGGAAAAAATTAATCCTGAATTCCAAGATGTTAAAAAGCTACCTATTAATAAAAAAACCAAGCAATTAGAAAACTTGCCTATTTTTATTGTTGGCGATGCAGCCCCTGATGTCCCAATTCAACATGAAGCTGCCCATAATGGTAAAGAAGTGGTCCAGAACTGCTTAAATTTTCCAGATGTTCAGCCTATTTCTGCCCTAACTCCTTTGGCAATCGTATTTAGCCAACCAGAAATGGCGATTATTGGACAAAGTTTCAGACAGCTAGAAGAGAAAAATACGGAATATATTAGAGGCTTTGTATCTTATGAAAGACAGGGACGCGCGTTAATTCTTTCAGAAAATAAAGGTGGGGCTGAAGTATATATAGATAAAATGTCAGGAAAATTATTAGGTGCTGAATTATTCTGCCCTCAAGCCGAACATCTAGCACACATACTAGCCTGGATGATTGATGCAGAGCAGGATATTCATCAGATTCTGGCAAAGCCTTACTATCATCCGACTTTAGAAGAAGGGCTAAGAACAGCATTTAAACATGCTCGTCGTCAGCTTGATCAACAGGAAGTAATTGACAATTCTTAAATATCTTAAAGAAGGATAGATAAAATTTAATTACTTCAAACAATATGGTGCAGCTAATAGCTCTGAAGTTTTGGCTGCACCTTGTTACTCTTTAACTCTTTTTTTAGATCATAAAGTATCAATAGAAAAATCTATAACCATGAAATCCCACGCATAAAAAAGCCCCCTGCGTGAGCAGAGGGCTTTAGGAATAATGAGCTGGCGATGACTTACTCTCACATGGGAGACCCCACACTACCATCAGCGCTAAGAGGTTTCACTTCTGAGTTCGGGAAGGGATCAGGTGGTTCACTCTTGCTATGGTCGCCAG